>JAFGQS010000155.1 GCA_016935565.1 Deltaproteobacteria bacterium | reverse complement strand
TCGCTTCAGGGATGAGCCGTTCGATAAATCGTGCCATACTGTATATGGATCTAACTCTGTCATGCACAAAGAAAACCTGTCCGCCCCGTGCCAGTTCATGCGAGATGGCCTCTTTAATTACATCGTCGTCAAATTCCGTCACATACACCTTGATGAACTGCCGATCGTTCGGAGGCGTATCGATAACGGAAAGATCACGTATACCGACGAGCGACAGCTGCAAGGTCCTCGGTATGGGAGTCGCCGTCAGTGTAAGCACATCAACAAGATTGCGGAGTTTTTTTAATTTCTCTTTATCACCGACACCAAAACGTTGTTCCTCATCAATGATGACCAATCCCAGGTTTTTAAAGAGTACATCTTTCTGTAACATTCTCTGCGTTCCGATGAGGATATCGACCACTCCTTTATTGACATCATCTACAATCTTCTTCTGCTGTGTTCGAGTCCTATAGCGGTTCAAGACCTCGACCCGGACAGGATACTTTTGAAATCGTTTGGCGAATGTCTGGTAATGCTGCTCTGCGAGAATTGTAGTCGGTACGAGAACCGCCACCTGTTTTCCATCCATGGCAACTCTGAAGGAAGCTCTGACCGCCACTTCTGTTTTACCGAACCCCGCATCGCCGCAAATCAGCCGGTCCATCGGCCGGGAATCATTCATGTCGAAATTAACATCATCAATAGCACGAGCCTGGTCCGGTGTTTCCTCAAACTCGAAGGATGAAGAAAATTCCTCATAGTATCTGTCGGGAGGGGAAAAATTATGTCCCGTCAAAACCTCTCTGGCGGCATAGACGGCAACGAGTTCTTTGGCAATGGCACGAACAGATTTTTTGACCCTTTTTTCCACGGTTTCCCATGACGTGCCCCCCAGTCTGTCCATGCTCGGCGTATACCCTTCAGGGCCAATATATCGCTGAATATGATCCAGACGATCGACGGGGATGTACAGTTTATCTCCACCGCCATACTCAACAAGGAGGAAATCATTTTCAATATTCTGTACCGCTAATTTCTCGAGACCACGATAGAGACCGATACCATGATCCCCATGAACAACAAAATCACCCTCCGTCAATTCCCCGAACGATTTAAGAAAAAAACCTTCCCGGGCATACGCTTTCCGTTTTCGTGGTATCTTTCTCCCGAAGATTTCCTCTTCACTGATGATAACCAGCCCCATGGAAGGATATGAAAAGCCCTCCTTTATTTTACCGGTCATGAGGATCAACCGGCCACGGCCGTCGTAACCGTGAAGCTCAGAGAAAAAGGATGTACCTGCCGGACTGGCGGAAAGAGAATATCCTTCGAGCAGGTGAGACATTCGTTGCACCTCCCCTTCGCTGCACAGGAAGAAAACGAGATGACCCTCATCTGTCCAATTCTTTATTCTGTTTGTAAGGGGAGAAAGAAGACCGTTTTCTTTTCTCACAAAAGCGGCTTTGTCCTGTTTCAATCCGACATGACTTTCAACATCAAAGGAAACACTACCCCCTCGGACTTCACTGGGCGTACTCTGGAAGAGGCCCTCGATATAAACCCTTTGTCTGTTATTATATTGTTCAATAAGATCCCGAATCGGAACGTAAAATGATTCCTTATCAAGGTAAAATGAATTGTCATCTTGAGCCTTCAGGGCGTATCGATCAATCTCATTGGCAATTTCTTTCTCTGCCTGCCCAATGGCATCAAAATCATCAAAAACAACAATACTGTCTTTCGATACATAATCAAAAAAAGTGTCAAGACCATCGGTAACCGGAAGATTACCGTCGGGGCTGAACGTTCCGTAAAACAGAGACAGCAGGTGCGGATTAACCGAAGACATCAGACCGTGTTCGATAACGTCGAGAAGGCGGTCTTTCTTCGCCCGGGAGAGCCCCAGTTCATTTGCCCTGTTCCTGACATTTTTCAGGGCTCTCTTTTTAGCGTCTTCGGAAAAAATTATCTCACTGGCCGGTGATATGATAAATTCGAGTAACTCCGTCTTTGAACGTTGCGTAACAGGATCAAATTCTTTAATTGATTCAACATCATCGCCGATGAACTCCATTCTCAGTGGTTTTCGAGCCATTGAAGGATAAATGTCGACGATGTGACCTCTGACACTGAACTCATTTTTTTCTTCCACTAATGGAACCCTATGATATCCGCCTTCTATCAATTTTGCTATAAGACGGTCCCGCTCCAGAAAATCACCAATCGCTATTGTTTCCACATATTCTCCGAGAACACGGACAGGGATAACCTTCTGAGAAATTGCCTTGACGGAAGCGACAACAACGGCAGGTTGTTTCATGAACAATCTGAAAAGGGTTTCTATTCTTTTCAATGTTATATCTCTCTGGGAGGAAAGTATATCAGTGGGAACGACGTCCCATGGCGGGAAAAAAACTACATTCTCTTCGCCGAGAAAGAAAGAAAAATCCTGAAAGGTGTCCCGTGCTTTTTCCATGCCGGGGCTTATAACTATTATTGATTTTTTGATGTGTTTCGCAAGGAAAGACAGAATAAAGGATTGTGCCGAACCGTGCAGTCCGGTCACCGTTGTGCTTGTTTCTCCCCGGCATATCCTGTCAAGAAATGCCTGTAAGGCAGAATCAGAACAAAATGTATTTGTTTCTATAATTTTTCTCACGGGACTATAACTCGATACGTTACGATTAATTACAGTTTCCTCATATCAATGTTCGTACAATCACCCCCCTCTTCGGCACCGGAACATTTTATATTGTCACTTCATACTTCGCCGATCACATTATTGACCCTCTTACCGGAGCACCCCCATAATAATGATACCTCCAGCATTCTGTTCAGTGCCTTATTAGCAGCAATTCGTATGTTGTCGGGCACCTTGACGACATATTTCACTTCCGTCAGTGAATCGAATATATCCTTCAGCGTAATATATTTCATATCATGGCAGATGAGTTTGTCCGAAACAGGAATAAACGTCTTGTCGGGATTCTCCTTCTGCAATTGATGCATTATCCCTGATTCGGTACCGACAATAATCTGTCCGACACTTGTTTCTCTTGCAAACCGGATAATACCGCCCGTGCTTCCCACAAAATCCGCGATTTTCAATACCTCCGGAGCGCATTCAGGATGAGCAGCAAAGAGAGCTTCGGGATAGCGACTTTTCACCGCCGACACCTCTTCAGGTGTAACAAAATGGTGCACAGGACAATACCCGCTCCAGGGAATGATCACTTTATCAGTATGCAGGGAGGTGTAGCGGGCAAGATTTCCATCAGGAATCATGAGCACCTTTTCTGCATCGGTGAGGGAATTCACCACGGTCACCGCGTTGGCAGAGGTGCAACATATATCGCTATGAGCCTTGATTTCTGCCGAGGAATTGACATAGGTTACCACTGCTGCATCGGGATATTGTTTTTTGATCGCCTCCAGCTCATCCACGGTAATCATATCCGCAAGAGGACATCCCGCCTCTTCTCTCGGAAGCAGAACGGTTTTATTAGGGGACAGAATCGAGGCACTCTCGGCCATAAAACGTACACCGGCAAACACAATCATGTCTGCATCCGTTTTTGCCGCCTCTATACTCAATGCAAGAGAATCCCCGAGGAAGTCGGCAATATCCTGAATTTCCGGCCGCTGATAGTAGTGAACGAGGAGAATAGCGTTTTTCTCTCGTAATAACGTTTTAATTTTAACTTGAAGATCTTTCATTCGCATGTACTTTCTTATGTACGATTAACATTGATTCTTATATAAAACCATTCATTCACAATGATTATATAATAACAATCGGTATATGCTTGCAATGGCGATTATGTTTATACCATCGACGGCATTAATTCAAGTGTAAAATGTTGACAAGATTACACGTTTAAGTTATTAAACCGACAAATACGAATATCGGAAATGATCAATTATGATAACAGTTTCAAAAGCATTACACACAATTCTCAGTACCATTGCTCTCGTGGGTATTGAAAAAGTCACCATACTGAGTGCCCTTGGACGTGTCCTTGCAGAAGATATCTATGCACGTCGAAATATTCCTCCGACCGACAATTCAGCCATGGACGGCTATGCCCTGATCGCAGAAGATACCATGGGTGCTAATACAGAACATCCCCTCTTTTTCGATATTATTGAGGATGTTCCCGCCGGAAATATACCCCGGAAGATCGTCGGTTTCGCCGAAGCGACGAGGATCATGACCGGCGCACCTATTCCTGAGGGGGTGGATGCCGTCGTTCCCGTGGAAGATACCGAACTTGACGGTGACAGGGTAAAGATATTCGCAGAAGTAAGCATAGGGCAGAACATCAGATCTATGGGGGAAGATGTAAAGGATGGAGAACTTGTTTTGACCCGGGGCACAATCATTCGGCCGGCAGAAACAGGAATGCTGGCCGCGCTTGGCCGTTCCTTCGTAACAGTATATCAGAAACCTCTTGTTGCCATTCTTGCCACGGGAGATGAACTCACTGACATTGACGGGGATTTATCTCCGGAAAAAATCATCAGCAGTAACAGTTATTCAGGAGCCGCGCAGGTCATGGAGTGTGGCGGAATCCCCCTTCAGATCGGGATTGCAAAGGATACGAAAGAAGATCTTACCGAAAAATTCAAGGCCGCCATGCGCGCCGATATCATTGTATCCTCTGCCGGTGTTTCCGTTGGAGATTACGACTTCGTCAAGGATGTTATGAAAGAAATCGGCGTTACGATTGACTTTCATCAGGTAGCCCAGCGACCGGGCAAGCCTTTCACATTCGGGACGGCAGGAAGAAAATTATTTTTCGGCCTACCGGGCAATCCGGTATCGTCCATGATTACCTTTGAACAATATGTGAGGCCGGCAATTCTCAAAATGACGGGCCATAAAAGAATATTCCGTAAGACGATAAAAGCAATTCTCAAGGAAAATATTCAGAAAAAGAAGGGGTTGCGGTATTTTCTCAGGGTACGGGTACGTTATGAAGACGAACGGTTTACCGTGGTAACAACAGGTGAGCAGGGCTCAGGTATCCTTAAATCGATGGTTCAGGCAAACGGGATTATGGTTCTCCCGGAAGACTCAACGTCGATCAAAAAAGGTGTGGAGGTAGTGGTGCAGGTGATCGACAATTCATTTGAATTGACAGAAGAACCGGGTTACTAGTAGAATACATCGTCTCTTAGCGAATATGACAGCGATACGCGCGGAAGTGCCAAGGTCACTGGTGGGCCTCCTGGACTTCAAATCCAGTGTGGGGGGCTAACTACCTCCCAGGTGGGTTCGATTCCCATGCACTTCCGCCAATTTATTC
>JAFGQS010000019.1 GCA_016935565.1 Deltaproteobacteria bacterium | reverse complement strand
CGCTGATGCTCCGGCGTGCTCTCGATCCCGGGTCCGATTTCGATCCCATACTGCCTCCCAACCCCGGTGACTGGCTGGCCGAGCATTATGAGGAGGGTCAAACCCATGATGACTTCATCAGGACCGGAAAAAATAAACCGGATGCACTCCGAAATACCATCTACAGGAGCGATGCCAGACCCATGTCCTTCTGCCCCGTCTGTTTGCGCAAGATCCACCACAGCGTGGGATTCGATGTAATTGATCGATATCGCCGACTTCTTCTTTTCCATGAGAATATTGGGTTTACTGATGAAGCACGGTGGCTTCAAAAAAGGCTGAAAAGGATTACAGGTCATGACAACGGGAAATAACAAGCTGTCCGGAGAGAAGAGTCGGCGGACATTCGATCCCGTGAAACGGGCGGAAGATGTTGCCGCCGTTGTCTGTAAAGGTGATCTGAGAAAATACTATCGCTTTCGGCCGGCCAGATTTTATGGTGGTATTGCAACATCCGATTGTGTTGGGTGCTGCCTTCAGTGTATCTTCTGCTGGTCATGGAATCAGGTGGTGCGACCCGAATACTTTGGTCAATATTATTCTCCGCGAGATGTTGCCGGAAGGCTTCTCAACATTGCACGAAAAAAGAGGTATCGTCAGATGAGAATAAGCGGCAATGAACCGACCATCGGACGGGACCATCTGATCAGAGTCCTTGAACTTATGCCGAAAGACACGCTCTTTATTCTTGAAACAAACGGTATCCTGATCGGTTACGACAAAACATACGCTGAGGATCTTGAAGGGTTTCATAATCTATACGTCCGGGTCAGTATCAAGGGATGCACGAACGAACAATTCTCGATGCTGACCGGGGCTGATTCACAAGGCTTTGATCTGCAGATTCAAGCCGTGGAAAATCTTTATCGTGCCGGAGTGAGAGTCCACCCGGCGGTGATGGTGAGCTTCTCGTCACCGGAAGATATTCATGCGCTTCAATCCAGACTGGGGGAAATCGACAAAGGGTTCAAAGATGTCGAGATCGAAGAACTCGTTTTATACGGCGAGGTGTAGAAACGTCTGCAAAAGGCAAAAATTCCGTGGGGAAACGTCTATTGTCCTGGCAACATTCCCCCGGAGCAAATCTGATAGTGCAGCCTCGAATACGAAATGGGGCAATCATTGATTGCCCGATCAGCTCTTATCATATTTCTTTGTCGGTACCGAGATCGAGGTGCAAGGAGCCGATGCAGAGGCTTTCTGCCACGCTCACATACGGTTCGCCGAGATGTATTGCGAGAACGTTTCAATGGCCGCTTCAAAAGAGACTCATATTTGGCAACAGCCCGTGTAGTTTAATGATAAGGCATTGAGAGAAAATATGCAGTATGAATGAGATGCTGGATTTTATATAATAGTACTACACAATATTTCTATTGAGGAGGGAGCCATGAAGAACATATTAGTTACCGGTGCCACAGGACAGATAGGCTCGGAGTTGACCATGTTCCTCCGGCAGAGATATGGAAACGAGAATGTCGTTGCCGCCGGACACAGGAGGGAACCGGACAGGGAACTTCTTGAATCCGGTCCGTACCACTGCATCGAGTGTACCGACGGAGAAACGATTATATCACTGGTAAAACAATACCGCATTGATACGATCTATCATCTCGCGGCGCTTCTTTCCGCCGTCGCGGAGAAGTATCCCCAGAAGGCATGGGATGTCAACCTGGCCGGCCTTTTTACCGTACTGGAGGTGGCGCGGGAGCATGCATGTGCTGTCTTTACCCCGAGCTCGATCGGTGCATTCGGGCCGGATACGCCCCGGGATGATACGCCACAGGATACGATCCAGCGCCCAGTCACAATGTATGGAATCACGAAGGTTGCGGGAGAACTGCTCTGCGATTATTATTTCAGGCGATTCGGTGTCGATACTCGCGGGACCCGGTTTCCCGGCCTTATTTCCTATAAGACGCCACCGGGGGGCGGCACGACCGATTATGCGGTAGAAATTTTTTATGAAGCCATCAAAAAAGAGCACTACACGTGCTACCTGGAGGCGGGCACGTATCTGGACATGATGTACATGCCCGATGCCCTGAAGGCGGCCGTCGATCTGATGGAGGCCGATCCTGGGAAGCTGAAACATCGCAATGCCTTCAACGTCACCGCCATGAGTTTTGCGCCGGAGCACATTGCCGCAGAAATCGCAAAGCACATTCCCGAATTCACCATGAAATATGAAATCGATCCGGTTCGGCAGGCAATCGCCGATTCATGGCCCAACCATATGGACGACAGTGCCGCACGAGAAGAATGGGGATGGAAACCGGACTACGATCTCGAAGCCATGACCGGGGATATGCTCGACAAACTGTCCCGTAAAATCGCGTAGAAAATTATACAGCATCTTTGTTACATGTTGTTTTGTCAGCCGATAATGCTTTCACGAGAGGAGGAAAACCATGTCTTTGTCAAGACTTGAAGCCGTATTGCAGAATAAATATAACGAGTTGAAAGAACGGGGCGTCTTGAAGGGTGAAGAATCAGTCATTACCGGGGTGAGAGCCGCAACGGGAGAAAAGGGTCCACGATACTTCATCAAGGGATATGAAAACAAGGAGTTTATACGAATGAACTCCAATTCGTATCTGGGGATGTCATTGAGACAGGAGGTCATCGAAGCGGAAGAGATCGCCGCAAGGCAATACGGTGCCGGGCCGGGTGCAGTGCGCTTTATCAGCGGGACCTTTGACACCCATGTTGAACTGGAAAAGAAACTTGCACTGTTTCACCGCCGTGAAGCAGCCATGATTGTAAGTTCCGCTTACGCAACGGTCATGGGAACAATAACCCCGCTCATCGATGAAGAGACGATGGTTATCAGTGACGAGCTGAACCATAACTGTATTATCAATGCGATTCGGCTCTCACGCCCCAAGAGCCGGGAAGTATACCGGCATCGGGATATGGCCGATCTGGAGGAAAAGATACGCGGGATGATCGGAAAAGGCAAAAGAGTCCTCGTTATTACCGACGGGATTTTCAGTATGCGGGGAGTTTTTGCGCCGCTGAACAAGATAGAAGAGATAGTCGAACGGTATGATTCAGAATTTGCGGAGGGAATCCTGACCGTGGTGGATGATTCCCATGGTGTCGGTGCCTTCGGAACAACGGGACGGGGTACCGAGGAATATACCGGTGCCCGGGGTTCCCATATACTGATTGCCACCCTTGGAAAAGCCCTCGGTGTGAACGGAGGGTATGTCTGTGCAAGTCACATGATCATTGACTATCTTCGTGAAACGGTACCCTTTTACGTCTACTCAAATCCCATCACACCATCGGAGGCATCCGCGGCCTTCAAATCACTCGAAATTCTCGACAGTGAGGAAGGACACAGGCTTCTGGAAAAACTGCGAACGCTTACACGACGCTTCGAACGGGGGTGCATGGACCTTGGATATGAAATTCTTGAGAGCGAACACCCCATCGTACCGATCATGATACGGGACACCCACAGAACGGCGGATCTGGTGCGGTTTCTCAAGGAACACGGTGTGCTCGCAACGGGACTGAATTATCCCGTTGTTCCAAAGGGAGACGAAGAGATCAGATGTCAGATCGCCGCTGATCACACGGAATACGATATCGATTACGTCCTTGGTCTATTGAGGAAATTCAAGGAGGCTGAGAATAAGCTGTGACGGCTCTTTTTGCACTTGTCTTGGTCTTCGCATAAATCTGGGCTGCAATACAAAAAAAGAAAGCAACATTTATTAAAATTGCATTAAGTCGCTTTCCTTTTGTTCGTTTATATATGGTAATGGTTTGAACCATTATGCCCGGATTACGTTTTGAATGCTTCAATCAGTTTGGGTACCACGTCATAGAGGTTGCCTACGATGCCGTAGTCGGCAGCGGCAAAGATAGGCGCATTCTCATCCGTATTGACGGCGCAGATTACTTTCGCGTCACGGATGCCGGTTACATGCTGCACCTGGCCGGAAATTCCCAGGCCGATATAGAGATCAGGTTTCACCGATATGCCGGAGATGCCGATGCACAGTTCTTCCGGGAGCCAATGATTTTCTTCGGAGATAGGTCTCGTACACCCGATTTCCCCGCCGAGCGCGTGGGCAAGTTTCCTGGCCAGCGCCAGGTCTTCTTCTTTTTCGATTCCGCGCCCCACGCAAACAACAATTCTGGATTCGGAGATGTCTTTTGCTTCCGTTTCTCTCGGTTTCCGTTCGAGGATTTTCACCGGTGACGGTGCGGGAGCCGGAAGTTCGCGTATATCGCCCTGTCTTCCTTCCTGTTTGACGGCCGGTTCAAATGTTTTGAGCGGGATTGTTGCCATTGCCGGCCTTACTGTACAGGTCACTTTCTGTACTGCCGTTCCGCCGAAAACCAGGCGCTCCATTTCGACTGTTTTACCGTCTTCTCCAAGGTTCAAAGCAATACAGTTACTGCACAGACCTGTATTCAATCGGGTGGCGATACGCGCGGCCATTTCCTTGCCTCGCACTGTCGATGCCATGAGAATAATATCGGGATCTTTTTTCTGAGCTTCGTCGGCAATGACCGGGATATATGCGCCCGGGGGCTGATCTTCGGGAAGGGGGGGCAGTAAAAGGATTTCATCGGCTCCATGAGAGATATAATCATCAGCCAGCTCTTGGTCTTGCCAGAGCAATGCGGTTAGCTTTGTGCCCATTGTTGTGGCAAGCTCCCGGCCGATCGTTAAAAGCTCCAGGGTTTGTTCTCGATTGTCTGCAATAATCCAAGCTCCAGCCATATCTCCCCCCTTATCGTAGTACGCCTTCTTTTTCGAGTGCTTCGACAAATCCCGCTATATCACCGGGTTCAGCCCCGAATTTAACACAGCGCCGTTCCATGCTCGCCGCCGTCATAGCGGTCGTTTGCAGCGTCGGTTCGTAGGTTTGTGCAAGGTCGTCTTTTGCAATATTGACAACTTCCTTTTTGGATGCCATCAGGGTATCTTTCACCCCCGGTATCCTGGGTGTATTAATATCGGGCAGGACCGTTACCAGAACGGGCATCGGTGCGGCGGTGACTTCCACGCCGTCTTCAACCTTGCGCTCCGCTATGATATGATTGCCGTCAATAGTCAGTTTCAGCACAAAAGAAATGCAGGGGATGCCCAGTCGTTCGGCGAGGCGTGGTCCAACCTGCTGGGTGTAAAGATCACTTGATCCTTCACCGCAGATAATAAGGTCATATTCAATTTTGGAACCGATCACGTCTGCCAGGATAGCCGACGTCTGCGACGGTTCGATGTTTTCAAAAGAGGCATCGTTAATAAAGTACGCTTGATCCGGACCGCGGGAAAGGGCATCCTTGAGGCCCTTCGTCGCTTCCGGCGAGCCGACCGTTACGGCGGCAACACGTCCGCCTGACTCATTCCTGAGACGAACCGCTTCTTCAATGGCGTTGCGATCATAATCGCTGATTTTATAGCTCACCGATGAAAAGTCCAGTTCACCGGATGATCCTCTCCTGATATACGCTTCATCTATGACCCACTTGAAACAGACTACAATGTTGGGCATGTCATGATACCTCACTTTATAAGAGGATTGCTCATAAATCGAAATTTTCTATTCGGAATTCGATTTGCGATTTTCGAGTTTACCATTCCAGAGTTTTTGTCTGAAGACAAATGTTTATAACAGTACCCCGGTACTCGTACGAGTACCGGGAATGTCGGTAGAAGTTTTAATTTACAAACTCTTATCTGAGAACGGTTCCGGAGATAACCATTCGTTGTGCTTCAGACGTACCTTCGTAGATTTCGGTTATCTTTGCATCACGCATCAAACGCTCTACCTTTGCACCTTTGACATAGCCGTACCCGCCGTGGATCTGAACCGCCTTGATGGTATGTTTCATGGCAGCTTCCGCAGCGAAGAGCTTGGCCATGGCAGCTTCCTTACTGAAGTTTACTCCCTGGTCCTTTAACCATGCCGCACGGTAGGTAAGGAATCTGGCTGCATCGAGGTCCGTCGCCATGTCAGCGATCATCCAGGCAATGGCCTGTTGCCTTGAAATCGGTTTACCGAACTGGACCCGCTCTTTCGACCATTTGATTGACTCGTCGAGAGCTGCCTGGATTATACCGACCGACTGGGCTGATATTCCGATGCGACCGTGGTCGAATCCGGTCATGGCCATCACGAGACCTCGGCCTTCCTGTCCCAGCAGGTTTTCTTTGGGTACGCGGCAGTCTTTAAAGAGCATTTCAGATGTCTGTGAGGAGCGGAGACCCATTTTCTGGAAATGTGTGCCTGCCTGCATCCCCGGCGTTTCCTTGGGAACGATAAATGCGCTCATTCCCTTTCTGCCCGCTTCTTTATCGGTCCATGCAAAGACAAAGTATGTGTCCCCCGTGGGACCATTGGAGGTAAAGGTTTTGGTTCCGTTAATGACGTATTCGTCTCCGTCCAAAACGGCGGTGGTGGTTGCCGCCATCACGTCAGTACCGGCCCCCGGCTCAGTGAGGACGAATGCCCCCAGTTTTTCTCCAGTAGCCATGGGAACCAGATATTTCTTCTTCTGGTCCTCATCCCCGAACATGAGCACCAGCATACATGCGATACCCACATGAATTGACAATGTAAATCCCGTGGACGAGCAGGATCGTGAAAGCTCCTCCACGACGAGAGCGTGAGTTAAATAATCCGCACCGGCGCCCCCGTATTCTGCCGGAATCGGAATACCCATCCAGTCTCCCTCGGCGAGCTTCTGAAATACTTCGACGGGGTGACGGCTGTTTTCATCAATCTCTGAGGCTATCGGATCGACATACTTTTCGGCGAATTCACGCATGTTCTGACGAATGAGTTCCTGTTCCTCCGTTAATTTAAAATCCATAATAACCCTCCTCTTTTATTATTGTCCTGGTATAATTCTTACCCTCATGGTGAGTATGAGATCTCTCATCTGAAGGTTGGTACCTTATTTATTCCTTGATCCCTAACAATAAAGAAATAGTTTTTCAACTGTCAATGTTTTGTCATAACAAATTCGAATATCGAAAATTGCAAACCGGATATCGGAATACGAATTACGTTGTTCGTTTTCCGAATTTTAAATGTGCCGCCTTGAAAGCGGTGGTTCTTTCATTTTGGATAAGAGAGATCTGCTACCCGAAACGGAATTGTACGCCAATGCCTCCGTCAGGGTAATTCCAGTCCAACACCTCGTTACCACAGGCCAGACGGCATGTTCCGCATTCCAGACATCCATCGATGGTGAGCACGACCTCGCCCGTTTCATTTTCACTATAGAGACCGGCAGGACACAGCAGAATGGCCTTCTTCAGACGGGGATCTTTTTCCATGCCGGGCCTTATCTTGATATGCGCATCCGGTCCCGGTTTGAATACGTCGAGTCCCAGTTTCGCTTTTAACCCCATCACTTCACTCATATTTTCGTCACCTTTCTGAAATCTTTGAACATGGACCACATTTCACCCAGTGTGAAATACTGCTTGAGAGTCGGATACAGCCTGTTTTTGGGACCGGCCGGTACGGCGTAAATATCTTTCATGATATT
>JAFGQS010000154.1 GCA_016935565.1 Deltaproteobacteria bacterium | reverse complement strand
TCTGGCTTCTGACTCCTGTATTATCTCCTCTTCTTCACCAGAAAATACAACTCCCCATCTTCCTTGAGGTGGCCCGCCATAACCTCGGCATATTTCTCGCTCCCGCAGTAAAGATCAACTCTTCCGGGACCGTTTATAGCACCTCCCGTGTCCTGGTTAAGAACGAACCGAGAAAAGCGTGACCATGAGACGATATTTCCATCACAATCAATGACCGGTTTCTTCGTTATTATAAAGGCAAGTGCACCTTTCGGAAATAAGGAAGAATCGGTTGCAACTGTTCTCCCTGGTGTAACGGGAACATTCAGACTTCCTCTCGGTCCTTCCTCAACAATGCTGAAAAATACATAACTTTCATTATGATTCAAGATTTCAGACATTTCCTCGGGATGTTCCTGTAAATAGTTCTTAATGCTCTTCAGTGACATTTCATCGGGCGAAATCTTTTTTTGATCTATTAAGAGCCTCCCGACGCTCCGGTACGGATGCCCGTTACTTTGATCATAACTTATCTGGATAAAGCGCCCGTCGGGCAAACTGACTATGCCTGAACCCTGAATGTGAAGAAAGAAAAGATCGACAGGATCTGCAAGCCAGGCAATTTCGAGACCTCTGTCTTTCAGGCACCCTTTTTCGTCTATGTCCTCACGGGTGTAATACGGAATAACCTCACCATCTTCATATCGCGCGATAATCCGCTCTCCCTCATATTTGCCATTGAACTGTTCGAGATTTACGATGATATGATCAGTGGGCGTTCGGTAGATCGGATATTTGTATTCCTCAGTTTTATCAAGTGATCCTTTGAGGACGGGTGCATAATATCCGGTGAAAAGAACCCGTCCCTTACGATCATTGCCAATAGACTTGTATACGTCGAATGTGTTTCGTATCTCCTTATTCATTATCTCGATCGATTTGGATGAAAGTATTATTTTTTTAAATTCAAGAAGTGTTTCTTTTAATTCCTTCACTGTACAATCATAGGTGCCAAAATGATACATCCGCGACTCGGGCAATTTATTATAATATTCCAGACTCCGATCAACAGCAAGCTGGAGTGACTCCAGATCAAGATCATCAGCAAATACAGGATATTTATATGAATCAATCAAATTGAGTGGTATCCCGGGTTTTTCGACTCTCGGCAGACAACTGATAAAAAAAGCACAAACAATGCACATCAGGACTAAATATTTATACTTCATATTATGTAAATTTTCCCTCTTTCCTATTTCAATCAGAAGCTTTCATTCACCGGTTGCCTGAATGGAATAATCCCCCTTACCTCCCTTGATAAAAGGGTAACGGGGGATTCCGATGACAAATGGATAATCTCCCGGAATTATTTTCTTTTTAAAACCGGGAACATTATCGTTTCAATTTATTTACGAAAGAACTGTATTATTTTATCAACCCATGTCTAAAGTTCAAGTATCATTGCAATTTCATCACAGTAATCTGGATATTTCGGACATTTGAAACAATCTGACCATATTTTCTCAGGAAGACTCATTCTATCGACTTCTATGAGACCGATACATTTAAAAAAGTCATTTTGATAGGTCAGCGTGAATATTCTCATCAGGTCAAGCGTTATTGCTTCAGATATGCAGGCCTCTACCAGCCTTCTGCCGATTCCTTTTCGTCTATATCTTTCATCCACATAAAGTGATCTCACCTCTGCAAGGTTCTCCCAAAAAATATGCATGGCACAGAGCCCGATAATTGATCCATCATTATCATCAATATAAACAAAAAAGTCCCTCAGGTTACTGTATAAATCCATCAATGATCGCGGAAGCATTTCCCCTTTTCCGGCTGACTCATTGATCATCCGGTGAATAATCTTTACATCGCTTACTTTTGCTTTCCGTAACATCCTCAATACCTGTGTTTCAAGTTAAGACAGAAGACCAAAGACTTGAGATCTTAAACTTACAACTTCACATGTCGTTATCTGTCGTGCGCTGCTTTGAGCATTTCATGGGCATGCTCCCGTGTCTTTTGCGTAACTTTGACACCACCCAGCATTCTGGCAATCTCTTCGAGTCGTTCCGATTCCGGAAGAACCCGCATCTCGGTCTTTGTTCGATTACCTGAAACATGTTTTGACACAAGAAAATGATTTTTTCCGAAACAGACAATCTGGGGAAGATGCGTTATACAGATAACCTGGTGATGTTCCGATACATCCCTGAGCTTTTTCCCCACGATTTCTGCCGTCGCACCACCAATTCCGGTATCAACCTCATCAAATATAATGGTACTAACCGATCCCGTGCGGGCTAGCACCTTTTTCATGGCCAGGATAATTCGAGAGAGTTCCCCTCCGGATGCTATACGATTTAAAGGTTTTAATTCTTCTCCCACGTTCGTCGAAAGATAAAATTCAACTGCATCAATCCCTTTGGCATGCATAATCGGTTCCGTTTCGTCATCGTGCGGCTGTTTTGCGAACCTGAAGTCAAATGTCGTATTTTCCATTCTCAACGTATGGATTTCGTGTTCTATATCCTCCGCAAGCCTTTGAGCAACGACCTGTCGCTGTTGTGATAAAGCTCGTGCTTTTTCCAGTGCCAGCCTTTTCTTTCTGATTATTTCTACAGATATCCGTTCAATTTCCTCTTCCGCAGAAGAAATATTATTCAACTCTTCTCGAATCTCATTTTTTTTCCGAAACACATCATCCAATGTTCCACCATATTTGCGTTTCATTCGTCTGAGATATTCCAATCGCTCATCAATTTTGTCGAGCCGTGCGGGATCGAAGACTATTCCACCCATATAATCCCGCAATCGGAACGAAACATCTTCAAGACTGAAATAGATGGAATCAAGCTCTTTTTTCGATACACTGAATCGAGTATCGATCTCGTTTATCTCCTGTATTCTCTGACCGACAAGGGACAGTTTTTCCAGAATTGTGCCTTCTCCCGCATACAGAATTTCATGGGACTCGCCGGCACAGTCTCCCAGTTTTTTTGCATTACTGTAAATCTTCCTTTCTTCCTGTAACGATACATCCTCCCCTTGTTTTATATCTCCATCTTCAATCTCTTTTAACTGAAACTTCAAAAACTCTTCCCGTTCCTGTTTCTTTCTATTTGTCGATTCCAGTTGGGACAGCTTTTCCCTTAGTGATTGATAGTCATTGAAAAGGTCCGAGTATTCGGATCTGCGAGGCATGAGTCCGCCGAATTCATCGATTATGTCAATGTGGTTATCAGCATTGAGGATTGTCTGATGTTCATGTTGGCTGCAAATATTGACCAGCACTTCGCTTAAAGAAGAGAGCATGCTCAAGGTCGTCAGATTTCCATTGATGTAAATCCTGTTTTTACCGGTTCGAGACACAACTCGTTTTATGACAAGTTCATCATCTGAACCGTAACCCATGTTGTTGAGTTTTTCCTTAACGTGATTCTTTCCCCGGATGTCAAAAAGCGCCTCTATTACCGCCGAATCTTCTGACGACCGTATTACATCAATTGAGGCCCTCTCTCCCAGCAGCAGACCGACAGCACCGATGATGATTGATTTCCCGGCTCCCGTCTCACCGGAAATAACATTAAGCCCTTCAACGAATGACACTCTTACATTATCAATAATAGCAAGATTTTGTATTGATAGTTCCTTTAACATAGGCACGTTACGGCAATCCACCCCACCCCAGTTTTGTACGAAGAATTTCGAGATAATTGTGATGCGGAGAATTGATAAGATTTATGTAATCATTTGATATTTTGACTTTTATTGAATCCCCCGATTTCATGATGACTGATACTTGTCCATCAAATGTTGCCGTTGCATTTTCCTCTGCAGCCCACAACACAACCTTCACGACCGCATCAGGGGGGAGCATAATCGGTCGATTCGTCAATGTGTGCGGGCATATAGGATTAATGATAATCGAGTTCAAATCCGGAAGGACAATAGGACCACCCGCAGAAAGGGAATACGCAGTTGAACCCGTGGGCGTCGATATAATAAGGCCATCCGCTTTAAACGTTGATAAATACTGATCGTTCACAAACGTTTCCAGATTAATCATGCTGGAAAGATTTCCCCGGTTGATTACCACGTCGTTGAGAACAGAATGCTTGGCCGTCTGTTCCTGATCATGCTTTAGGCTCGCGTCGAGCATCATTCGTTTCGATGTTGTATAGTCTCCCGTAAGAATCAATTCCATGGCACTGAACAATTCGTTCAGATTAACAACGGTCATAAAACCGAACCCGCCCAGATTAACACCAACGATCGGGACATCTCGTCCTCGTACTGAGCGACTTGCCACGAGAAGTGTTCCATCGCCACCGAAAACAACAATTATATCGACAAGATCCGCCAATTCTTCTCTGACAACCCCGCGATATGCCTTTGCTCTCTCTGCAATTTCTTCGTCCAGAATAACGTCTAATCCTCTTTCAATGAGCCATTCGCTCAATCTGCAGGTGTAATCAACGGCACTTTCTTTACTGCTATTCGCTATAATCCCTACTTTTTGAATGTTCATCCGGACCTCAGCGATGACAATTGTGTTTCCTCTATCAGTTGTTTGCGGTATTCGTGCGTCGGTTAAAAAGCGAACGGATAACGTTTATGTGGATCACCATGAAGCATCATGTCCACATCACAGAAAATTACGTACCATAAAACGTGAGAGGTGTCTATTCGTAATTAGATTCGTGTCTCGACTAACATAAGGCATGGATAAACGATAGCGTTATCGTGCGACTTACATGTTTCCATAATGGCGCACCACAATAACAAATTGGAATGAATGATAAAACCGGAATATTTACTCACGGCCATCGATTGTATTTTGACCGGTTATACCCTTGACAATAATACCTGACCTGATATAAGTTCTTCAATCAGTGAACATTCAACGAGATACCTTATGGTATGATTTGTTGACTCGATGCATGATTTTCTATGGCGGCGGGCACAAAGGGTGAAACATGCAATTATGTTGTTAACCATAACATATCACGAGATATTTAAGCCTCATTGATTCGTATCGGGCCGGCTGATCAACGTGAGGCATGATTATTGCAACTATAGTCGCAATAACAAAACTCAGATACATTAGAAACTCATGAACAACAAAGACGCCATTCCCGTTGACAATATCCACATTCTCATTGTTGATGACGAAGAATCCATCAGGGATATTATCCGGGAATCCCTGCAATATGAGGGGTA
>JAFGQS010000153.1 GCA_016935565.1 Deltaproteobacteria bacterium | reverse complement strand
TTCGTAAAAGAGAATTATCTTGATAAACGCTTGACTGAGTTGCTATACTTCCACAAAGTTATCCGGTCGGAGGAAAAAAGAATATGTACTGGGAAAAAGACGTTGAAACCATGCCACGGGAGAAACTGGATGAGCTTCAGCTTGCACGGTTGAAGGAAAGCATCACGAGGGCATCGTCCTCTTCCTTCTACGGTACTTTGTTCAATGAAATCGGGTTTAATCCGGATGACATTCGGTCTCTCACGGATATTGAAAATATTCCTTTTACGACCAAAGATAACCTGAGGGATCACTGGCCGTATGGTTTTCTCTCAGTTTCCAAAGATAAACTGGTGAGAATGCATTCTTCGTCGGGAACGACGGGAAGGGCAACGGTTGTCTTTCACACGGCACAGGATATCGATGCATGGACCAACGCTGTCGCCCGTTCAATGTATATGACGGGTATGCGACGGGGGGATGTTTTCCAGAATATGATGGCCTATGGTCTCTTCACGGGCGGCCTCGGTTTCCACTATGGTGCGGAACGATTGGGGGCTCTCGTTATACCGGCCGGTGCCGGGAACAGCAAGCGGCAGATACAGCTTATGCAGGATTTTGAAACGACTGTTATTCATATTATTCCAAGTTATGCACTCCATCTCTATAAAGTGTTTGAAGAAATGGGTGTTGATCCCAGAGAAGATACGAGTCTTAACATTGCCTTTATCGGTGCCGAGCCTCACTCGGAAAAGACGAGAAAAAAGATCGAGGAACTCTATGGTGTCAGGGCTTTCAATTCCTATGGCCTGTCGGAGATGAACGGCCCGGGTGTTGCCTTCGAATGCGAGATCCAGGGCGGAATGCATGTCTGGGAAGATAATTTTTTTATCGAGATAATCGATCCGGAGACGATGAAACCGGTTCTCGATGGTGAAGAAGGGGAACTCGTCATGACCTCATTGTTACGGGAGGGGATGCCCATTTTGCGGTATCGGACGAGGGATATAACGAGAATTATTTCCGGAGAGTGTCCGTGCGGCAGAAGTCATAAGCGGATCGAAAGGATCAAAGGTCGAACCGACGATATGATGATTATAAAAGGAGTCAATATCTTTCCGGTCCAGATTGAGAAGAAGCTCATGGAAGTTCCCGGTGTGGGGACGGATTTTCAGATTATACTGGAACGGGAAGGATTTGACGACGTGATGCACGTGAGGGTCGAAGTTCAAAAAGAGTTCTTTACGGGAAATTTAAAACAACTTGAAAATTTACGGCGCAAGATTGTGGGGGAATTGAAGAGTGATATTCTCATTACTCCCAAAGTAGAACTGGTCGAACCGAACACAATTCCCAAAAGTGACGGCAAGGCGGTGAGAGTGGTAGACAACAGACATGATTAGCAGGTGAACGACGCGTATAAAAGGAGAAAATTTTATGGTGGCCTATCAGCTTTCGGTTTTTGCGGAGAACAAGCCCGGCCGGCTGGCGAAAGTTACGGGAATTCTCGGAAAGGAAAAATTGAACATACGAGCTATTTCGATTTCTACGTCTGATGATTTCGGCGTCATTAATATTCTTGTGGATGATCCGAAACGAGCCCTCACCGTTCTGTCGAAAGAAGGTTTGACCGTCAGTCTAAAGGAAGTTATTGCCGTCTTGATTGAAGACAAGCCGGGAGGTCTGGACAAGCTGGTTCAGTTGCTTGCCGCTGAAAATGTAAATATTGAAAATGCTTACGGGTTCGTCCTTGAAAGCTGGAAAAGAGCGGTCTTTGTCGTTGATGTGGACCAACTGGAAAAAACGCAGAAACTTTTAAAGAAAAACAACTTTGAGACGCTGGATGCTTCAGCACTCTCAGCGGTAGAACCGTTCCACTATATGAAATATTGATGAGCGATCAGGTCGGCAATTATTTATAGTACGACCGGTCAATTGTGAAAGAAGGGAATTTATGACACACGAAGATGCGGGACATTATGCTTTAAAACACCCCCCGGATACGAACCTGAACCCCGGGATTGCCGAGGCGGTCAAACATATCATAAAGAACGGCAAAATATCATGCGCAGCGGCGCACAAAATAGCTCGTGAATTAAAGGTGCCGCCTGCTGACGTCGGGGTAACCATCGATCTCCTTGAAGCTAGGATCAATCGATGTCAGCTCGGACTCTACGGTTACGAACCCGAAAAGAGAATTGTAAAACCGGCCGATGGTGTGCCGAAAGATCTTGAGGAGACAATAAAAGGCTCGCTGGCGGATGACCGCTTACCCTGCAAAGCGTCGTGGGAAATAGCTGAAAAATTCGGTATTTCCCGGATGAATGTTTCAGCGGCGTGCGAAACGTTAAACGTCAAGATATCGGTCTGCCAGCTGGGTTCTTTCAAATAGATCAGGACTTTCCTTGACCTTCTTCGTATCGTGCCAGCGTAAAGAGCATATCGGCCAATCTGTTCAGGTATTGATTGATCAGGGGGTTCTTTATAATTCCCTCACGTTTGAGTAAAGCCGCCTTTCTTTCAGCCCTTCTGATGATTGTCCGTGCAACGTCTATCTGAGCGGAAATAACGGTTTCACCGGGATAGATAAATTCTCTTTTCAACGTGACATCTTTTTGAAGATCCTCGATAACGTTTTCAAGGTGATCTGCGTCTTCCTGGGCAATGGTACGGGCCAGTTTATCGTAATCTTCGGGGAGCGTTGAAAGTTCTGCGCCCATGACCAGGAGGTCTTTCTGGACGTTGAATATGATGTCTTTGATCTTCAGGTTGTCGGTTGCCGCTTTCGCAACACCGAGGGCGGAACTTGCTTCGTCGAGTACGCCGTAGGTTTCCGGTCTTAAATCGTATTTCGGAACTCTCTGCCCACCGAGCAGACTCGTTTCGCCCTGATCACCCTTCTTCGAAAATTTCATGTTCCCATCCTTTCTATATACCTGTTAATTATCGTGATAATCGCCTCGGTGTTCTCACGGGCATAGTATACTATTTCATCCATGGTCAATTCTTTATCAATAAGTCCGTGGGCATAATTGTCAACGGAACATAAAGAAGCATAGGGCAGATCCATCTCTTTTGCGATCAGGGCCTCGGATGCCATTGTCATTCCGACGAGATCAGCAAATTGTTTCATCAGCCTTATTTCAGCTCTGGTCTCAAAACGTGGTCCCTGTGTCTGCCAGTAGATTCCTCCGTCAATGATATCGATACCGCAGTCGCGAGCTGCTTCAATCCATTTGGTACGGACTGTTTCACTGATCGAGGGCGTGATGTGGATAGCCTGTTTCTCAAAGATCGTTGGTCCTCCCGCAAGCATGATAAAGTCATCCGGAACGACCAACATGCCCGGTTGGATATGCTCTTTCAATGATCCTGTGGAATTAATGCTGATGACTTCCCGGACACCCATGTCTTTCAATGTTTTCATATTGGCTTGATGATTGATCAGATGGGGTAGAATGTAATCTTTGGGATCGTTACCGTGTCTCGGAATGTAGACGATGGTGTCGGATGTGAGGACGAGGGCTTTTCCGAATTCATTTTCCACGGTACGTTCCATCAGATTCTCAGAAATGCCCGTTCTGTGCAATAAGATCGTACCTGATATAATGCCTACCATGTTCGATGTATCCTTCTTCACGACAGTTTAGAAAAGACTTGTAGCAGATTCCGTTTTTTCTGTCAAAAGACTTGTGAAAATGAACGGCGAGCAAGCCCAATATAACGATTTCTAACAGTGCAAGTATTCTACATGGCTTGCTGCGGGGAGATTCAAATAGTATTTGACATGATTTGACATTGTATGACACAGTTATTACATTCAAACGTAATGACAGAAAAAGGAGGATGAAAATGGGAAGCGACGATTTGTTGATTCATGTGAATGATAAAAATTTCGAAGAAGAAATTATCAAATCAAACAAACCTGCTCTCGTCGATTTGTGGGCCCCATGGTGTGGTCCCTGTAATGCCATGGCACCCCTTGTTGAAGAACTGGCTGAAGAATACAAGGATAAGATTAAAGTAGCGAAGCTTAATGTTGATGATAGTCCGGGCACTGCATCAAACTATGGGGTGAGGAGCATACCGACACTGCTGCTCTTCAAGGATGGAGCCGTTCATGATACATTAATCGGTCTTGTTGCCAAGGAACGTCTGGAAGCTTTCATTAAGAAGGTTTTATAGATGGTTTTTTAATGTTTCTTTTTAACATAAAAATTCATCGGCAAAGGGTAGAGGGTAGCGTGTGTAGTAGAAGATTAAACATTATTTTGATTACTGTCATCGTTGCAATGGTATACGGATGCGGCTGGTGGGGAACTAAGCCCATGAGTCTTAACACGCCTGAGGCTATCTATAAAAACGGCTATGACGCCTATCACAAAGAGAATTACAAGAAGGCTATAGAATCATTTCAAAGAGTCCAGGAAGAATACCCGTTGAGTAAATTGGCGATCCTGGCAGAACTGGGGATTGCGGATTCACATTTCAGCAACGAGGAATATGGTGAAGCGGAAATAGCATATGAAGACTTCATGAATCTCCACCCGACGAATGAAAACCTTCCATATATCATGTACCAGATCGGTATGTGTCATTATAAACAGATGAGTGACATTGACAGGGATCAGTCGGAATCATTGAAAGCGAAGGAAGCCTTTGGGAACCTCATAACCCGCTATCCCAGCAGTAAATTTTCCTTCATGGGAGAAAAACGATTACGAGAATGTAAAAAAAGACTGGGTGAACATGAACTTTATGTCGGTCATTTCTATTTTGTTCAAGAGAAGTATAAGGCAGCCTTGAGAAGATTTGAAACTGCGGCACGAGAGTATGCAAATGTCGGGCTGGATTACAGGTTGAATTATTTGATCGACGAAACGAAAAAACGTATTGCCGAAGAGGAGATAAAAAAACAGGAAGAATAACGGTTCATTGCCGTTCATGAACACGCCTCAAATGGCGGCACGTTACATCCCCATCTTCATTCGATCAATAACGTATTGAGTAGATATTTCAATTGACTGTGATGTGTCCACCATTATGTGAGACAATGCCGGAATCTCGTTGATTGCATCGAAGGCATCTTTCTGTGCCTGAAAAATTTCCCACCTGCCGTCAGAAACCTCTTGCATATCATTCATCCTGTTATCAAGACGTTCCTTGAGAATGTCTTCGGGACAGACACACTCGACAACAAAAAAATCGGCATCACAATGAGAAGCCGCATCCCGTGCTTGTGTTCTCTCCTTACGATCTTTGAACGATGCATCGATAATAACGGATTTTCCATCGTTCAATATCGTATATGCCTGTTCGAGGGCAGTAGCATATGTTTTGCGGGTTATCTCATGGGAATAAATCCCACTGCCGAAATCTTTATAGTGACGTTCTTTCTGGGGAATGCCGAGTATCTCTTTGCGAACCACGTCGGTTCGAATGATTTCTGCACCGAGAAGGGGGGCAATGTTTTTGGCAATGACACTCTTGCCTGTGCCCATAAGACCGGCAGTAATAATCATCGTTGGCTTTTCCAATCGGGCGGCGTAGGTATAGGCCAGATTAAAATATCGGACTGCCGTTGCAATTGCCGCTTCTCGTTCATCAACGGTTATGGCACTGTCGTTTATTTTGAACCCGATTACCTTACCCCGTACATATGCGAAATAACACTTATAAAAATTAAGGAGGGTTTGTATTTCTTCGTCAGACGAGTAGTTGACATATGATTTGATAAACGCATCGGCATACTCTGGATAACCGTTGAAATCCAGGTCCATTGAAAGAAAAGCAACCTCGGCTGCGACATCCAGGTATCGAAATCGTTCATTAAATTCGATGCAGTCGAAAATGAGTATATCGTCAGACAAACAGATGTGCTGCAAATGCAGATCACCGTGACAATCTCTGATTTTATGTTCTCTCTCCCGTGTTTCGAAAAGAGGCCTTTTTCTGTCAAGGAAATCTAAGGCATAAGACTTAATGAAGAGATACTGTCTATCCGGTATGGTCGTATTGATATAATCCGCCGTCTGTTCAAAATTTTCATCATGGTTATGACGAATTGTATCGATTCCGCCGATGCGGTCAATCTCTCCCCCGGTAGCAGCACTCTTATGAAACTCAAAAACCTTTCGGGCGATGGTATCCATGACACTCACATCAACCCTTTTTTCTGCCAGCAACTGATGGAGCATACGATTCTCGGGGATCTTTTTCATTTCGACCGCGTATTCTACGATATTATCTCCATTGCGAAGATGGAGATTACCTTCGTTATCTTCGATGATTCTGACAACAGCACGGTACACATCCCGGGCAAGTCTCCGGTTTAATCGTAATTCTTCATCGCAATAATACTTTCTTTTTCCAAGGGTGGTAAAATCAAGAAATCCAAAATCAACTGCCTTTTTAACCTTATACACCAGGTCTCCGGCGATAAAGATAAATGAGATATGGGTCTGGATAAGTTCGACAGAATCTGGTTTGTGCGGATAAAATTCAGGATTTAACATTGATTCGACCAGTTTCGGGTGATTCATTTCTTTCTCCTCGTCACTTTTGAATGTTTTATATACGCTCTCCTTGTGGGGTTCGAGCCCCGGCATGAGCATGCGTATCTTACCAGTTCCTGAATAAAGCACAAGGTTAAACATCTCTGCAGCAGGTAATTACCGTTTGAAGTGCAAGAATATCTTGATATTTTATATAATCTGGTCAAAAATAAGCCAAACAAAAAGGGAGATTGGTGCCATGAGAACATGGGTCATAGTATCACTGCTGTGTGTTTGCCTCTTTCCGTTAACGGCGAACGCTCAATGTACGGAGGGTGATTGCGAGAATGGTCGGGGAACGATGGTCTATTCTGACGGCATGAAATATAGCGGTCAATGGATTGGTGGTCAGTTTTATGGCGCGGGAACGCTCATCTATCCCGATGGGAAGACATATGAAGGCCGATTTAAGAATAATCGGTTCAACGGCCAGGGTAAACTGACATACCCGGGAGGTATAATATATGTCGGACAGTTTATGGATGGTGCCATTACGGGGCAGGGAACGATGTACTATCCTGACGGCCGGAAATACGTCGGTGAATTCAAAAATAATGCCATTAACGGAGAGGGGAAAATGACGTTTCCCGACGGTAAAGTATATTCAGGCCAATGGGCAAATGACGGCATTCATGGTTATGGTACGATGACCTTTCCCAACGGAGCCGAGTATTCCGGTGAATGGAAACAAGATAAAATCAGCGGTGAGGGGACTATGATCTTTGCCGATGGTCGAAAATATGTGGGTGAGTGGGAAAGTGACAAGATGAACGGACAGGGCACGATGGTCTATTCTGATGAAGCCGAATATACCGGTGAGTGGAAGGACGGTCAGTGCAGCGGACAGGGAACCATGACCTTTCCCGATGGCGGCAGGTACGAGGGAGAGTTCAAGGGTGATATGTTCAGCGGACAGGGGATTCAAACATTCTCGGATGGCAGGCAATATAAAGGTGAATTCGAGAATGGTCTCTTCAATGGAACGGGTGCTATAACCTATTCTAACGGCAGGAAGTATGTTGGAGAATGGAAAGACGGTAAGGCTCATGGACATGGAGTATTGACCAATCCCGACGGGAGTATTTATGAAGGCGAATTCAGAAACGGTGATCGTGTCAATCGATAACCGGTGTCGGACATGTTAAGACAATAAAACCGGATAGTTGAAAGGGTATTTCATCTCATGCCGGTTTTTTCCTTCTTGAAATCTTCAATATCTTGTAGTATTGAAAGTAACCGAAAGGGTTAAACGCGGGGCAAATCCAGGCAAAAGTAATTTTCTAAAATCATGTATTGTACTTCACTGAGACTATAAAATTTTCATACTGTAAATTCGAAGAATCGAATTTGTTGTCTCTTAAGTTATGCTCAGAGTCGTATGTCAGAAAATCCTGATTCATCTTCTATGACTGAATCGCGTGCCATATGTTTGGTGCAAGAAAACACTTCATGACGTAATATTACGTGGGTGAGAGGGCACTATAATCTGTTCCCATTTGAAAGGAGAAATAAATGAAACGGACACCCCTTTATGGAAGACATATCGACTTAGGTGCTCGAATTATCGATTTTGGTGGATGGGATATGCCCGTCCAATACACCGGTGTCATTGAAGAGCATCGCGCAACCCGGGAAGCCGCGGGCCTTTTTGACATCTGTCACATGGGGGAGATTGATGTTATCGGTCCTTCTGCTTTTGAATTACTGCAATGGGTGATATCGAGAAATCTTGAGGGACAAAAGATCGGCCAGATAAAACTCAGTGTGATAACCAATGAACAAGGAGGGATTATCGATGACCTGACCGTTTACAGGCTTGCTGAAGAGCATTATCGCCTCGTAACGAATGCCAGCAGAACCGATGATGACTATCGATGGGTATTGAAGATACAAGAAGAAAAAGAAATTACCGATGTTCAGGTGATCAATGCTACGGATGAAACAGGAAAAGTTGACATTCAGGGTCCCCGGTCACAGGAGATTCTCCAGAAAATAACCGCCGATGATCTATCTTTCCTGAAATATTTTTATTCAATGGAATCGAAGATTCTGAATGTACCGGCTCTGATATCGCGGAGCGGCTATACCGGTGAGGACGGGTTCGAGATTTACACGGATGCCGGGAGAATCGGAGAAGTCTGGGATAGCCTGCTGGAAACAGGTGCCGATCATGGATTGAAACCGGTCGGATTGGGTGCGAGAGATACCCTGCGTCTGGAATGCGGTATGATGCTTTACGGAAACGATATGAATGAAACAACGACACCATTCGAGGTTGTCTATGGCTGGATCACTGATCTGGATAAAAACTTCATCGGCAGTGAGAATCTGAGGAGGCAAAAAGAAGCCGGCGTCGAAAGAAAACTGGTCGGATTCGAGATGGTGGATCGAGGTATCGCTCGACATGGATATGGGGTATTTAAGGACGGTCGCGAGATCGGCGAGGTGACATCGGGCACGTTTGCCCCAACGGTGAATAAGGCAATCGGAATGGCCTTTGTTTCTGTCGCACATAAAAAACCGGGTACCGAGATCAGCATTCGTATCCGCAATAAAGAAGCAAAAGCACAAATTGTATCTCTGCCTTTCTATCAGAGACAGAAATAAATAGAGAGATAGACAGGGATATGTAGATCTGCACGTTTCTAAAAATTGAGATTTCCATAATCTGTGAAAATCTGCGTACGGAAAAGAACTTGATATATAAAGGAGGACAGAATGGCTATAGAGAATCCGGATGATAGACTGTATTCAGAGGAGCACGAATGGGCAAAGGATAACGAAGACGGGACAATCACCATGGGTATTACCGACTATGCCCAGGAAATGTTAACTGACATCGTCTATGTAGAGCTGCCGGAAATTGGGAAAAAGGTTCAGCAGATGGAACCGGTAGCGGTCGTGGAATCGGTTAAGTCGGTATCTGACGTCTTTTCTCCCGTCAGCGGCGAGGTCGTTGAGGTCAATGATCTTCTGGAGGATCAGCCTGAACTTATTAATCAGGATGCTTTTGGCGAGGGTTGGATCGCCAGGATACAAATGGATAACCCTGCCGAACTTGATAACCTGATGGATGCCGGCACCTATACGGCTATGATCGAAGAAGAAGAACACTGAGAAGTGTCCGGTTAGGTCTCCGCGCGTTATTATGTTCCATATCATTGTGGTGACGGCTATCTGTCAACGTCAGTCACAGAAAGGATTATCAGATGGATTATTTACCCCACACTCCCAATGACTTACAGGAGATGATGCAGACAGTGGGCATCGAGAAACTCGATGATCTCTTTGTCGATATTCCCGAGCGTTACAGACTGAAAAAACTGCTTGATGTGCCTCCATCCCTGTCGGAGCAGGAAGTTGCTGGATTGATGACTGCGATGAGCATGAAAAATGCTTCTGTGCCAATCACACTTACGGGAGCCGGAGCATACCATCATTATATCCCTTCAGTGGTGGGGCATGTTATTTCACGGTCGGAATTTTATACGGCGTACACCCCGTATCAGGCTGAGATCAGTCAGGGTATTCTACAGGCCATCTATGAGTATCAGACAATGATTGCAAGACTGACGGGAATGCAAGTTGCCAATGCGTCCATGTATGACGGTGCATCGGCGATGGCCGAAGCAGCCGTGCTTGCCGGTAAGACCCTCGGCAGGACCAAGATCGTCATTATTCGCTCCGTTCATCCCGAATATCGACAGGTCGTCAGTACCTATGCATGGGCCAATGGATACGATGTCGTCGAGGTTTCCTGTGGTGCCTCCGGCCGAATCGATACGGAGGCCTTAGCACAGGCTATTGATGAAAATACTGCTGCCGTATTGATACAGAGTCCCAATTTCTTCGGCGTCATTGAGGATATTGCATCGGTTGAACCCATGACTCATTCAAAAGGGGCCATGCTCGTCTCAGGATTTACGGATGCAACGTCGCTGGGCATCTTGAAACCGGCTGGTGAAATGGGGGCGGATATTGTTGTCGGTGAGGGACAGAGCTTCGGTAATCCAATGAATTACGGAGGACCGTATCTGGGAATATTTGCCAGTACCGGTAAATATCTAAGGAAGATTCCCGGCAGGCTTGCCGGTGCTACACTGGATAGGGAAGGCAAGAGGGGGTTTGTGCTCACACTGCAGACGCGGGAGCAGCACATACGACGGGAGAAAGCCACGTCCAATATCTGTTCCAACGAAGCACTCTGCGCCCTTGCAGCGGGCGTTTACCTGGTCAGTCTGGGTAAGAACCTCAAGACACTTGCAGAATTGAATGTACGGAAAACACAATATTTAAAAAAGAAGCTGGCCGAACGTACGGGATGGAAAGTCCTGTTCCCGGGAGCGGTTTATAACGAGTTTGTTATGCAGTGCCCCGATCCGGGAGCAGTCAACAAAAAATTGCAGGACAACGGCATTATCGGCGGCTACGAACTGGAGAAGGATTACCCCGAACTGAAAAACACACTACTTCTCTGTGCAACGGAAATGCTGAGTAAAGACGACCTAGATCTGATCGTGTCGATAGCGGCACAATAAATAATGGAACACGATGTTTTGTTTGGGAATTATGTAAATGACACATTCAAAGAAGTCCCCCTTTGGTAAAGGGGGATTTAGGGGGATTTTTAAGACTTGAAGAAAAATTCCCCCGCCCCCTTTTTTAAAAAGGGAGGGAACTACTGCGTCGGTTAATGACATTGATTTTAGATTAAATGGCCGTTTGATTGGGTAATTTGAAATTATCCGTGCTGCGTATTTCGTGCCCCGAATTTCACTCTACGACATTCGGTTTTCGATACCAACAAGGAGGAATCGATGGAATTGATATTTGAAAAAAGTCGTCCGGGACGGAGAGCTTCAAGTATTCCACAGTGTGATGTGCCCGAGGTATCCATTGATACGGTTATTGATAGAGAACTGATCAGGGATAATGTGGATCTGCCCGAAGTCGGCGAACTGGATCTGATTCGACACTATACGTCACTGTCGCGGCGCAATTTCGGAGTTGACGTGGGGTTTTATCCTCTCGGTTCCTGTACCATGAAATATAATCCCAAGATCAATGAAGACGTAGCCCGCCTTGCCGGTTTTACATCGCTTCACCCCTATGCACCGGATCAATTTTCTCAGGGTAATTTACAGCTCATGTACGAGTTACAGCAGTACCTGAGTGAGATTTTCGGCATGGCCGATTTCACTCTTCAACCGTCCGCGGGAGCCCATGGGGAACTGACGGGTGTTATGACGATCAAGAAATATTTTGATAAAAAGGGAGAACTGCGCAGCCAGATGCTGATTCCAGATGCGGCGCACGGTACAAATCCTGCGTCGGGAGCCCTGTGCGGATTTCAGGCGGTGACGGTACGTTCCAATGATGAGGGTGGCGTTGATATTGATCACCTTCGTGAACTGATGACGGAAGATGTTGCCGGACTGATGTTGACAAATCCGAATACCTTGGGACTGTTTGAACGGAACATTGAAGATGTCGCCACAATAATACACGGCAAGGGTGGCTTTCTCTATTGTGACGGAGCCAATGCCAATGCTTTTCTGGGACAAACACGACCGGGCGATCTCGGATTTGATGTTATTCAATTAAATCTTCATAAAACATTTTCAACACCCCATGGGTGCGGCGGTCCGGGAAGCGGACCGGTCGGTGTCGTGAAAGATCTCGTTCCACACCTGCCCATTCCCCGAATTGCCGAGCGGGACGGCACCTATGTGTTGGATTATGATTACCCCGACAGTATCGGGCGGGTACGGGCTTTTTACGGTAATTTTAATGTTATGGTAAAGGCTTATGCCTATATCCGGTCACTGGGACCGGAGGGATTGAAGCGTACCAGCGATATGGCCGTTCTGAACGCCAACTATATAAAAGAAAAATTGAAACCCTACTATGATTTGCCCTACGACCGGATTTGTATGCACGAGTGTGTCTTTACCGGAAGAAGGCAGGTAAAAGAAAACAATGTTCATACATCGGATATAGCCAAGCGCCTCCTTGATTATGGCTTTCATCCGCCGACGATATACTTCCCGATGATTGTGCCTGAAGCCATCATGGTCGAACCGAACGAAACGGAAAGCAGAGAGACCCTGGATGCCTTCTGCGATGCCATGATTGCCATTGCGAAAGAAGCGAAAGAAAATCCGGAGCTTGTCAAGTCAGCGCCTCATACGACAGCGGTAAAGCGTTTGGATGATGTTCTTGCCGCCAGAAAGCCGGATGTATGCTGGTGCCCGTGATGAATTCAAAGGATTATGTGTCATTGGTAACACGGATCATAAGAAAGCCAGAATGGCTCAAAGTGAAACTGCCGCATTCGAAAGAGTTCAATCGGGTCAAAAGGGTTTTGAAATCGTATAATCTTCATTCCGTCTGTCAGGAGGCGCTCTGTCCCAATATTACCGAATGTTTTCATTCCGGAACGGCAACGTTTCTCGTCCTTGGTGATATCTGTACCCGTAACTGCCGCTACTGTAATATCACATCAGGGATTCCACGACCAATTGATGAAGAAGAACCAAAACATCTTACCGATGCAGTGAAAAAACTGGGCCTGCAATACATCGTCATCACATCAGTAACACGGGACGATCTGTCTGACGGGGGTGCTGAAATATTTGCCCGGTGTGTCGAACTGCTGCACGAGCATATAACGGATTGCCGGGTCGAAGTGCTTATTCCCGATCTCCATGGCAACTGGGACGCACTGGATAGCATTATTGCCGCGGGACCTGATGTCATCAACCATAATATGGAAACAGTAAAACCCCTCTTTGAAAGCATCCGACCTCAGGGTGACTACAGGATTTCTCTCGAATTGCTTCGCCGGATCAAAGACCGAAAAAAGACCGTGGTAACCAAGTCGGGCTTTATGATCGGACTCGGTGAGGAATGGAACGATATTCTCGCCCTGATGAAGGATCTGGCAGATGTCGAATGTGATCGACTCACCATTGGGCAATATCAGCAGCCGACCCTGAATCACTGGCCTGTACACAAGTACTATCATCCCGGTGAATTCGACGATCTGAAGCAAATTGCCGAACAGATGGGATTTCAATCAGTTGAGGCGGGCCCCCTTGTACGCAGTTCGTATCATGCTGCCCGTATGGCTTGAAGAAAGGATATGATGAAAACATGAATTTTGACTTGATCGTGATCGGGGCAGGTCCCGGAGGGCATGCAGCAGCACTGGAAGCGTCCCGGGCGGGGGCGAGCGTCGTAATTGTTGACAGGGGAAGCTGGGGAGGTACCTGTACGCACTGGGGCTGCATTCCTGCGAAGGCTTTTTTGGCTTCGAGCGGGAAATTGGCGGAACTCAAAAAACTGAAGAGACTTGGAATTAAGGTGGATAATCCCTCCCTTGATTTTTCCGTCATGAAACGTCACCAGCAGCAGATGATACGTGTTTCGGCGCTCGGAGTCCGGAAATCCCTCGAAGAATCGGGTGTGGAAATCAGGGAGGGTGAGGGCACCATTCTTGCCCCCGGCGAAGTGGAGATCGTTACTGCAGATGGCGCACAGGATCTGCTCAAGGCCCGGAATATCGTTATTGCCTGGGGCTCGGAAGCGGTAATGCTGCCGGGCATTGAAAAGTCGGACCGCATTCTGGATTCGAAAGACGTGCTTGCCATGAACACCTTACCGTCAAGCATTATTATCGTGGGAGGTGGCGCTATCGGCGTCGAATTTGCCACGTTTATGGCCGAATGTGGCGTAAATGTTACCATCGTGGAACTTATGGATCAGATCCTTCCCTATGAAGAACAGGAAGCAGCGGTGTTCCTCACAAATGAACTGGGTAAACTTGGGATTACGGTCCACACATCCACAAAGATGGAGTCGTTAACCGAGAATGATGGTGCCGTCCATCTGAAAGTACAGTCTGAGGAAGGGGTTATGGAACTCGACGCAGACTATGCTCTCATCTGTGTCGGGAGGAAACCGCTTTTGCGCACTGATGAACTGGACAGGCTATCGTTGCGGTACGATAAAAAGGGAATTTCGGTCGATCATCAACTGATGACAAATATCGAGAATATATATGCCGTCGGTGACGTGACAGGGGGTATTCTTCTGGCACATCGGGCAATGGCGCAGGGCCATGCCGTTGCAAACAATCTCTTTGGAGACCGGTCGATATCATATTCGGACGAGTTTATCCCCATTGTTGCCTACACCCATCCCACCGTAGCCCGTGTCGGCCTGACCGAACGTACGGCACGGGAGCGGGGACTGGATATCGAAATAAGAAGAGTTGAGTATGGTGTCAATATCATGGCCCGGACTGAACTGATGGGACCCGGGTTTGTCAAGGCAATTTTCAGTAATGATAGAATTGTCGGTGTAACCATCGCGGGAGATGAAGCCAGTGAACTCATTGCGCCGATGAGTCTCGCTGTGGCACATCAAATGGGAATAAAGGAATTGAAAAGCTGGGTTATTCCCCACCCGTCGTTGAGCGAATTACTGAACAGCTGGTAAAACCCTTCAAACGACATAGGGTAAAAAAATAGTTTCTTGTAATAATATCTTTACATTTTCATTCCAACACTTTAAATGTGTAACAAATTTATTCCTATATTCTTTCGTATTCAGAAAGGGTGACCGGTGAAGGAACTGACTGAAAAGGAACTGTCAGCACGGAAGAGAGCCTGTCTGGCGTTAGATGTCCCCACTGTACAGGATGCCCTTGATCTTACGGCATTACTGTCGGATTATGTCGGTCTGTTTAAGGTGGGGAAACAGCTCCATACCGCGGCAGGAAATGAAAATATCAATATAATAAAAGAGATACACGACAGGGGAGGGAACGTCTTCCTCGATTTGAAATTGCACGACACACCGAACACCGTGTATGAGGCAAGCAGGGCCTGCACCGTGCCCGGTGTTTACATGTTTAATATCCATATTGCCGGTGGTGAAGCAATGTGCAAAAAAGCAGTCGAGGGTGCCCGTGAACAAGCACAGGCCTCAGGTATTGAAGCACCGAAAGTCATCGGCGTCACTGTTTTAACAAGCCTCAATGGTCAGGATCTGTCAGAACAGAACCTCAATATAACGTATAACGATCTGGTTATGAGGAGAGCGGAACTCGCTGTGAAATGGGGCCTTGACGGTATCGTCTGCCCGGCGAATAAAGCGGGAGCGCTTGAGAAACAATTCGGTTCACATTTTCTGTATGTAACACCCGGCATATCGTGGGCCGGAAAACATGGGGCAGGGCAGAAGCAGTTATACACCCCCGACCTGGCGGTCAGAGACTGCACCAATTCAATTCTCGTTCTGGGAAGCGCCATAACGCAATCGAAAGACAAGAGATTGACAGCATATGAGATTTTACAGGTGATGGCGAGAGAGCTCTAAACCGCTCGAACTGAGTATCATAGATAATCTTTATGAAACTCCTGCAGAATACCCCGCCATTCATGGTGGGGATGAATGCGGTGCAGGGGTAAGGGGGGTGCAATCCCCCTCTATG
>JAFGQS010000152.1 GCA_016935565.1 Deltaproteobacteria bacterium | reverse complement strand
TATTCCGAATACCGTACCAGGCTCGACAGGGCTTTAACGGCCTGATTGATTGAGTGAAACGCCACGAGTTGTTTTTTTCCGAAGTCTTCCATGGCTTCTCTGGTTTCAAAACCACCGGAACACAGGATGATGGGTTTGTTGTATCGTTCGATCAGGTTTTCCATGACGGGGCACAGTTCCTGGGCCGGTGTCATTTCTTTGCCGGCAACCCACATCATCAGAATCATATCAGTGTTGTGACATCCGGCTAATGCTTCGAGGCAGCCGCGCCATTCGAGGGAAGCCCCCGTGTCGACAGGGTTGTTCCGGCTCCACCACCATGGTAAACAGGTGTCCAGTTTTCTCAGTGTCTCATCGGGGAGATTGATGACGTCCAATCCTGCCCTGGTACAGGCATCACTGGCAATAACTCCCCACCCTCCACCGACGGTGAGAATGCCGACTCTCCTGCCTTTCGGTAACGGCTGGCGGATGAATGAAGCCCCGATGCTGAATATTTCTTCGACATCCTGCACCCTGATTATACCTGCATCCCGGCACGCCTTTTGATAAAGGAGTTCCGACCCTTCATACGATGAAGCGGTGTGATAGCGGGCAGCCCTCGCTCCCGCATCGGTAGAACCAGACATAAGCATGATTATCGGTTTTTTCCGGTTTACTTTTTTTGCAATGTCGAGAAATCGTTCACCATTCTGTATCCCCTCGGTGTAACCGAGAATGGCCTCTGTTGCCTCATCTTCTCCGTAAAATTCAAGATAATCCTCGATGTGAAGATCGGCCTCGTTTCCGTTGGAAACAAAACGGCTGAAACCGAAATTTCTTCTGACGCACAGTGCCGCCACCGTTGTTCCCACACTCCCGCTCCGGGATGTAATTGACAGCGAGCCGCGCTGAAAAGTTTCAAGACGTGTCGACATGAGCAGGCACAGATTCGATGGTGTGCTCACGATGCCGTTGCTGTTGGGGCCGACCAGTACCATGTTTCCCGCTCTCGCCGTGTCAACGATTTCGCGCTCTAATCGTTTTTCTTCTTCTCGGGAAAGTTCGGCAAATCCGGCAGTGATGACGAGGCACGCCCTGACGTTTTTCGTGACGCAATCCCTGACGATATCCGGTACCGTCGGCCGGGGCGTAACGATAACGGCCAGATCGGGAGATTCGGGAATCGCCGAGATACCGGGGAGGGGTTTCAGGCCCAGGATGCTTTCACGTTCAGAGGGGTTTACGGGGTAAATCTTTCCCCTGTATCCGTGGTGGAGAAGGCGGGACAGGATATAAAATCCCCATTTCTCGCTTCTTGCCGTTGCGCCGACAAATGCGATGCTTCGAGGTTCGAAGAGTGAACTCATTTTTTGGATTATGTCATTCATTTCTTGAAAAATCTCTTATCGTATCTGCTCGTTCTGATTCTGAGTTTCCGTTACCTTGTTTTGTGCTTTCTCCGTGTGATCGAACGTATCGTGAAAAGAGTAATGAGAACTCCGCAGTTTTTACACACAACATCATAAAAAGTCCACAGGAATAATCAGGCACTGCAGTCGGGCATGAATGTGCCCGCAGAAGATACCATATCGCATAATTTACATTTGCCCTTTTGGAACCTATTTGTTAAAGATAATGCATTATGATTATACATCTGTTTTGTTTTCGAGAGGAGAAAACTCATGACAATAGCTAAAAAAATCGAGGGGATGATCGCTCAATCGTCCTGGATACGCAAGATGTTCGAGGAAGGGGCCCGGCTTGCACAGGAATACGGAAGAGAGAATGTGTTTGATTTCAGCATAGGCAATCCGAATGTGGAACCACCTCGGAGATTCAAGGAACTGTTGGTCGAAGTTGCCGGAGAAGATATTCCCGGCATCCACGGCTATATGCCGAATGCGGGATATCAGGATACCCGTGCCGCCGTGGCTGAATATCTGAGCAGGGAACATGCCGTTGATCTTTTGTGGAAACACGTCGTCATGACATGCGGGGCAGGGGGTGCACTGAATGTGGCCTTTAAAACACTCCTTGATCCGGGAGATGAAGTCGTCGTTCCGACTCCGTTCTTCGTTGAATACAGATCATATATAGACAATCACGGTGGTACGACGAAGCTCGTTGAGACAAATGAAGATTTCTCTCTCGATCTTCAGGCACTGAAAGAGGCGATAACGGAAAAGACAAAGGTCGTTCTGATCAATTCTCCCAACAACCCCACGGGAAAAGTGTATGACGAAGGTTCAATCAACGGCCTGGGGGCACTCCTTGAAGATAAAACAAGAGAACTGGGCAGAGAGATATACCTCCTGTCCGATGAGCCGTACCGGGATATTGTCTATGACGGCATAACGGTTCCCAGCATTCTGAAGGCTTATAAAAACAGCATCATTGCAACATCATATTCGAAAAGCATATCGCTTCCCGGTGAACGGATCGGGTATCTCGCGGCAAACCCGGCCATATCAGACATTGATACGTTAATGGATGGATTGATTCTCTGCAATCGGATCATCGGATTTGTGAATGCGCCTGCTCTCATGCAGCGAATTATCGGACGGATGCAGGGTATAACGGTAGCCGTTGATGAATATAAGCGGAAACGTGATCTGCTCTGTGACGGTCTCGCATCCGCCGGTTACACCTATGAAAAACCGGGCGGTGCCTTTTATCTTTTTCCCCGGTCACCGATAGACGATGATGTCGAATTTGTCAGGGCTCTTCAGAAGAAAAAAATCCTCGTCGTCCCGGGAAGCGGATTCGGAAAATCGGGACACTTCCGTATTTCCTACTGCGTTGACGATTCAACGATTATCAATTCGATGAAGGGATTTGAGGAGGTCCTGAAGGAGTATGCCTAAATGCTCTCTATCATAAATCCGGTGACATAGTGTTGGTCAGGTTACGGACGCACCACAGAGAGCACAGAGGACACAGAGTATTTATATTTTAAATCCAATGTCGTTAAGTTAACTTAATCCAGATTTTTTTATATCTTCTTTCCCCACGCGGGAGGTACCGGGGGAGGTGGTTTCAGGGAATTGATAATTAATGGCTTTAATTTTAAACCCTTGAATTCCGTCCTTATAGTATTACAACAAGGATTTTCCAACGTAAAGGCGATCCCATTTCAATGAAGTTCCCGGGCACGGCACTGCTCATATATTGATTCGAGTAACCCGGAACCCAAAATGCGATGGACTTCGATGACACATCTAATTACTTTTCCTGTATAGGGATCCTTACCTATTTTTTTTCTGTGCTCTCTGTGTCCTTGTATGGTGATATTTTTATCATCATATTATTTATGTCGACATGTACTAAGATCGACAGGTAGGGAAGAACGCCGTTACATCTTGCTCCCCCTTTCCGAAAGGGGAATACGGGGGGATTTAAAAAAGGAAGAGATTACAGGTTACATCACTGACATTGACTCAACAAAAAAATCAATCCACAACAGAGCTGATAGCTGAATGCTGAAGGCTATGAGCACTGTTAGATCCTCATCAATGTAATCGATATAATGGTCAGTACGATGCCTGCAATCCTGAGTATCGTCAACCTTTCTTTATAGATCCAGGCTGAGAGAATAATGGCGATGACGAAGTACATCCCGGTAATTGAAATAATGATCGAAAGAGGCCCGACGGACAAAGCACGCAGCAGGAAATAAAAGCCGACAAAGTTTACCAGTCCCATACAAAGACCGATGATTAAGGCGTCCCGGTTATTGGGGTTTTCTTCTTTTCCCTGGAGTCGTTTTCTCAATCCGAGAGAGAACAGTGTGCTCATGGTGTATGATACGGCAATAAAACCCAGCGGTTGGGTGTGAAGGGCGGCAAACTTACTCGAAATGGCGGCAATCGCCCCTGCAAAGAGGGCGGTGAAAATCAATGTAAACCCGGCTTTCATGTTTCTGTCGGATGTTTTGTCATGGTCCCCATTGTCACCGTATCGTGTAAGGATGAGGATTACGGAAATAGCAATGATAATTCCCGCGACCTGATACGCGGACAAGCTGTCTTTAAAATACAGGATCGAAAAGATGACAACGATGCCCGTATTGAGACGGATGATCGGGTATGCGATACTCGTCGATATGTGTTTGAGTGCTTCCATGGTTGCCATGGTTCCCGCGAGAAACGAAGCGCTGTTTACGAAAGAGATGAAAAGTAAAAAGAGAACGTCCGGTACGGCTTCTTTTACTGCAATAAATGAGAAAGAACCGAGAAGGGCCACCGTTCCCATGAAGGCGAACGTGGTCCATGCCGTGTTACACTTCCTGGCCGCAGAGACTTTATATAAAAATCTCTGAATCCCGAAAGCGAAAAGGGCAATGATAGTATATGTATACCATGAATCCATGAGATTGTCCTCTGTGAGAAAATTGGAAATAAAGTTGTCTTATTACCGTTTTCCGTGAAAGATTTCAAATCATATGATGAGTTCCTGATCTGTTCTAATACCTTGACAAACGGGTTTTTTCCCTTACAATGATTACTATAGTGTCAGGCATGTGTGAAATTATAAGAATTCTTATCATGAATCCTGACCCCGATAAACGGGATAAGTCCAACTAAAGGGGATAAGTGCGTTAACGAACTTGCTTTCTATCAGAAAGCAATATCTAACTTACTAATGCGTTAACGAAATTGTTTTCTGCCAGAAAAACGCGGAAAGCAATTTCTAACTTACTAAAAGGAGGATGTTATGAAATTTGAATCCCTTGAAGATGCGTTGGAATTTGCGAAAGACAAGGAACAAAAGGCAAGCGACATTTATACAATGTTCAGGAAAATGGTCAAGAACCGGGCGGCTCAAAAACTCCTTGAGGATCTGGCAATCCAGGAACGGCGACACAAACAGATGATTGAAGATGTTCTGCAGAGTGGGAATGTAGCAGGCATTGGTGGAAAAAGGAGCATCAGCGATGTAAGTTTCAGCGATTATATCGTTGCCGAAGATCTCACTCCCGACAGTGATCCACAGGCGGTTATGGTCTATGCCATGAAGATGGAACAGTCGGCATACGATCTTTACAAAGACCTTCATGCAAATTATATGGATACGGAGCTTGAGGGATTATTCGCAAGACTTGCCCAGGAAGAACTCAGACATAAAGAAATTCTTGAAGAACAGTACGAAGAACATTTTGCGCAGTGGATGTAGCAGAAATGTGGCCTGTTAATATCTGATGGAAAAATCCGTCAGGTTCCCGAGCACGGGTTCATCGATGACGTTTACGTCTGAAACGGAGGCGAGGGAGGGGCCTGTTTTACACCATGATGTCATGGTATCGACGGCATCTTCGGTTCCCTCAAATACCGCTTCAACTCTGCCGTCACGCAGGTTTCTGACCCACCCTTTGAGATCCAGGTTTCTGGCATAGTGACATGTTTCAGCCCGATAACAGACCCCCTGAACCATTCCTGAAATAAAGACATGAACTCGTTTCATCGTGTATCCATTCTTTTCCTCTGTATGTTATGAGGACAATTGAAGCTTCCTGCAGTCCCGGTCATGAATCGAAACAGGGTATCTTCCCGGTATTGAGGCTAGTTGTTTTTCAGTTGCAGACCGTTTATGAATTCTACAAATTCATCTTCGTTCAAAATGGAAATATTAAGTTCCCGGGCTTTATCGAATTTGGAGCCGGGCGATTCACCGGCGATCACGTAATCAGTGCTTTTCGTAACAGTGGCTGTCACACCTCCCCCCAGATTCTCCACGATTTCTCGAGCCTTGCTTCTGGTAAATTTCTGTAGTGTCCCGGTGAACACGAATGATTTTCCGGAAAGATCAAATGATTGAGGGGGGGTCGTTTCCTGTGGTTTGACTCCTGCATCCTTGAGTTTGTTTATCATTATTACATTTGCCGGTTGCACGAAGAATTTTGTAACGCTGCCGGCAACCTCCGGTCCGATTTCCTTAACGGATATCAGACGTTCTTCGGTTGCCTTCATAAGGTTGTCAAGTGTGGAAAACTCTCTGGCGAGTATCCTGGATACATGCTCACCCACATGCCTGATTCCGAGGGCATAAATGAACTTTTCAAGAGCAGGGTTCTTCGACCGTTCAAGGGCGGCAAGGAGGTTCCCGGCAGATTTATCGGCCATTCTTTCGAGACCGGCAAGTTGTTCTTTCGTAAGATAGTAAAGATCGGCGGGATCGTTGATGATTTTTCCATCGAGCATCTGTGAAATGATCTTGTCTCCCAGGCCTTCTATGTCCATGGCACCCCTCGATGCAAAATGCTTGATGTTTTCTTTGATTTGTGCCGGGCAATCAAAATCAATGCACCGGTGTGCAACTTCTCCCGTGAGCCGGACAACCTCCGAGCCACACACGGGGCATGTTTCCGGCATCTTGAAGACCGTTTCGGTACCGTTCCGCTGCGATTCGATAACTTTAACGACTTCAGGAATAACGTCACCGGCCCTCTGGACAATGACCGTATCGCCGATGCGGATGTCTTTTTTATCGATTTCATCCTGGTTATGCAATGTCGCACTGCTGACGGTAACGCCGGCGATACGTACAGGGGTCATTTTGGCGACGGGAGTCAGGACTCCCGTTCTGCCGACTTGAATGATAATGTCTTCAACCGTGGTGGTGGCCTGTGTCGGCGGAAATTTACAGGCGATTGCCCAGCGAGGGCTACGCGACACGCTACCTAAACGAGCTTGTATGTCGAGCGAATCAACTTTAATAACGACACCGTCGATCTCGTACGGCAGTTCCTTTCGGAGAAGCGTCATGTCATGGTAGTATTGAATACATTCGTTAATGTCGTTTGCCTGCTTTATCTCAGGATTAACGGGAAATCCCCACAGTGCCAATGTGTGCAGAACTTCGCTCTGGCTTTCAAATGTTATTCCCTCGGAAGACCCGACAGCATAACAGGATATGTCAAGGGGTCTCCGTGCCGTGATTTTTGAATCAAGCTGCCGCAGAGATCCGGCCGCGGCATTTCTCGGGTTTGCAAAGGGTGGTTCCCTCCCATTGATCCTCCGTCTGTTAAGATATTTAAATGCTTCGATACCGAGAAATACTTCACCCCGTATTTCGATTCTCCGGGGAACGCGCTCGGTCTCATTAATTTTTAAGGGTATGGAACGTATTGTCTTAAGATTCTGTGTTATGTTTTCACCGACTGTGCCATCGCCCCGGGTCGAACCGATGGTAAATATTCCGTTCTCGTAAATCAGATTAACGGCAACTCCATCCAATTTCGGTTCGACAACGAAGGAAATATCGTCTTCAGTACCGAGAAACCGCTTGATACGTTCATTGAAATCGGTGAGATCTTCTTCGGAAAAGGCATTGGCCAGACTCAGCATTGGTGTCAGGTGGGTAACCGTATCGAACTTGTCAAGGGGTGCTGCACCGACACGTTGCGTGGGGGAGTCTGCTATATCGATGTCGTCGGCATATTGTTTCTCAAGTTGAATCAACTCGGTCATCAACTGATCATATTCGGCATCCGATATCTCGGGATCATCAAGTTGATAATAACGCCTGTTATGATAGGTGATGTGATCTCGAAGTTCTTCGATTCTCTTGAGGGTTGATTCTTTTTCGATCATTTGACAATTTTTAAGTATGGTGGAATGTCTTCAAGACTCTTCTTCGTGTCCTGCTCTTTATCCTGACGATTCATGATCTGTTCGTTAAAGATGTGATTTTTTACCCGGACTGAATTTATGATAAAAAATATTATGACTGCCTTTTCCCATTCTTTTGACGTGTTGAACGCTTCCATTTTATCTTTATATTTACCCCATAAACCGGAAAGAGATGATTCATCGAGGGCGAGTATCTTTTCCGCTATAGTATCTAAAGCTTTTTCAAGCATTTTTCCACTCCCTTTCACTCTTTTTACATGGATTATATAGTATCCGCAGCGGTATAAAATGTCAAACCAAAAGCATGCTCGTGCCGTCGGTCTCAGTGATGTATTACCGGTTCCATTGCTGTGAAATAAAATAATACTTGTGTTTTTACTATAGATATAATAAAAATTCGCTTGGTATTTTGGGATGAAGATAGGGGTAATTTCAGATACACATCTGACAGGTTTTGATAAACGGCTTGAGAAGATTGCTGAAACATATTTTTCCGATGTTGAGGTAATCTTTCATGCAGGGGATATTGTTGACGTCGGTGTTCTTGATGTTTTCGGAGAAAAAGAGATTTATGCCGTCTGCGGTAATATGGATTTACCGTCGGTTCGGCAAACATTTCCTCAAAAAGTGACCCTTGAAATTGAGGGATACCGCATCGGTCTCATTCATGGCTGGGGAACGCCATTTGGTATAGAAGAAAAGCTGATTCAACAATTTGATAATATTGACTGCCTCGTTTACGGGCATACCCATCAAGCCGTGAACGGAATAAAAGATAATGTTCTTTATTTTAATCCCGGATCACCGACGGATATTCGGTTTGCCCATAACAACACGATTGGCATACTCCACATTGATAAGGCGATAACGGGAGAGATAATATCGATAAAGGATAAGTGATAACCGATGAAACATATTAAATCACCCGGGCGCATGGAATATCTGAAAGCCGGAAAACCGGACGGGTGTATTTTTTGTAAGGGTTCTATACGAGACAAAAGTCTTGTTCTTTATGAGGGAACATCATGTTATGTCATCATGAACAAATATCCCTATAATTCCGGACATCTCTTGATTGTACCGTTCAGACATATTTCAGATATCGAAGATATGTCGAGAGAAGAAAAGATAGAAATGATAGACCTCATGGAGAGGTCAGTCAGAATAATGAAAGAAGTGATGCGTCCCGAAGGTTTTAACATCGGAATGAACGTTGGCAAGGCAGGGGGGGCAGGAGTTGAAAGCCATTTACATCTTCATGTTGTACCACGATGGCCGGGTGACACAAATTTTGTCACGGTTTTGGGGGAAGTCAGGGTAATTCCGGAAGATGTAGAACAGACACGGGATAGTTTATTATCATTTTTTAAGGAAGATAAGGAGGTATAGGATGAAGCTTCTCTACACCATAGTCGGTATGTTGGTTGTACTGTTTGTTATAACATTCTCACTGACGAATACAGTCCCCGTTCACCTTAAATATTATGAATATATAGATGTCAGCGTTCCCAGTTATTTGCTCATTTTTATATCGTTTGGTGTAGGCGTCTTATTTGCTGGTTTCCTTGATATAAATGCCCGGATGAGGCTGGTAAGAAAAGCGGGAAAACTGAATAAGAAGATAAAGGCGTTAGAAAAAAAGCTCAAAGCAGCGGGTATTGAAACTGAAGAAAAAGAAGCGGAACTGTTACCTCCCGAGTCGGAAGACGCAACAACGGTATAAAAGCAACACAAAGGACAGGAAAGGTCGATTTATCATTTCAGGGGTCATGAAATTCCTAACCGACAGGAATTTAGGGAAGCTGACAAAGTGGCTTCGTATACTCGGATACGATACCGCCTGCCATGCCGGGAACATTGATCGCAGTTTTCTGAAGAGAGGCGCTCAGGAGAGACGGATCGTTCTGACACGAAGAAGAGACATGGCCCGGAGAAATTTCTCAGGGCGCATGTACATTGTTTATAGTGATAATGTAACGGAGCAAGTAAGAGAAATAATGCATACATTTTCTCTTCACCTTGATCCTCAAAGGTTTTTTACCATCTGTCTCGCCTGTAATGAACCGATACAGGCTGTTCAGAAGGCGGATGTCAAAGACAGGGTACCTCAGTACGTTTTCCAGACACAGGAAAATTTCCAAATATGCCCACAATGCAGGAAGCTCTACTGGTCCGGTACGCACAAAGATAATGTCCTGTCGTACCTCAAACAGCACAATCTGATTCATCACCCTTGATTTTTTCTATAGTGTGTCTCAATGCGGGGAGGATGACGGAGAGATTTTCTCTCACCGCGCGTGGACTTCCCGGAAGATTGATGATGAGCGATTGTTTTCGTATTCCGACAACGGCTCGTGATATCATGCCGTGTGGTGTCTTTGCTGTGCTTTCCCGCCTCATGGTTTCTGCCATGCCGGGTACTTCTCGTTCAATGACATCAAGGGTGGCATCGGGAGTAACATCGCGCGGACTTACACCGGTACCACCGGTCGTTATAATAAGATCGATCTTTTTTTCATCGACGTAGCATATCAGTCTGCTACGGATGACTTCCCGTTCATCGGGAATTATGTCATATTCGGTAGCCTGTATCGAAATATCGAGTAAGAGCTTTTCTATTTCTTTGCCGCTCAGATCCTCCCGTTCTCCCCGCGATCCCTTATCACTGACTGTTATAATTCCCGCGGTTATCAAGATTGATCTATTCCTCTTCCTTTTTCGCTTGAGCGATGATTTTTTCCGCAATTTGAGCGGGGACTTCTTCGTAGTGGGAATGCTCAAACGTGAACGTTCCCCTCCCGCTGGTCATTGATCTCAGATCAGCAGCATACGTCAAGATTTCTGCAAGCGGAACCTGTCCCTTGACGAGTTGATTCGATCCCTTGGTGTCCATACCCAGAACCCTTCCGCGCCTGCTGTTCAGGTCCCCGATAACATCGCCCATGTATTCATCCGGAATTTCGATATCTATAGTGACGATGGGTTCAAGAAGTGTCGGCTGGCACTGCATTACTCCCTTCTTAAATCCCAGAGAGCCTGCAATTTTAAAAGCCAGTTCCGATGAATCCACCGTATGGAACGATCCGTCATACAGAGAGACCTTCACGTCAACAACGGGGTAGCCCGCAATAACACCATCTGCCATAGCTTCGACAATGCCCTTTTCCACGGCAGGAATATACTGCCTTGGAATGACACCGCCGACAATCTTGTCGGCAAATTCGAAACCGCCGCCCCTGGCAAGTGGTTCAATCTCAATCCATGTGTCACCATACTGGCCTCTTCCCCCTGACTGCTTCTTGTATCTCCCCTGAACCTGGGTTTTTCCTTTAATCGTTTCTTTATAGGGAACTTTCGGTGGACGCAACGCAACTTCGACACCGAACTTCCGCTTCATCTTTTCAATCGTTACTTCAATGTGGACCTGTCCCATGCCGGAGAGAATCAGTTCTTTCGTCTGCTCTTCTCTCCGAACGGATAAAGTCGGGTCCTCTTCAACGAGTCTGTTAAGGGACGTGGTTATTTTTTCCTCGTCACCCTTTGATTTGGGTTCGATTGCGAAGGACATGAGACCGGGAACGGAAGCAACCTTGTCATAGATAATCTGTGCTTTCTCATCACACATTGTGTCTCCCGTTGCTGCGTATCTCAGTTTTGCTACCGCCGCTATATCACCGGGAACAAGTGACTTGGCAGGTCTTTGGCTCTTCCCTTCGAGAAAGAAAATATTGCCGAATTTTTCACTCCCCTTTTTTGATACATTGTAAAAGCTTGAATCGGAATCGGCAGTTCCCGAGTACACCCTGAATAATGTCAGTTTACCCGCATAGGGATCGGCAATCGTTTTGAAGATAAAAGCTGAAAACGGAGCGCTTGTATCAGGAGTCCTTTCTTCACTTTCGCCTGTGCCCGGTTTTTTACCGCTTGCGGCTCCTAGATCCAACGGTGATGGAAGATAGTTGACAATCATGTCTATGAGCGGAACGATACCGATATTTTTCAATGCCGAACCACACGTTACCGGTATCAGTTCTCCTGAAATGACACCTTTTCGTAATCCATCGGTCAGTTCATCAGCACTCAGTTTCCCTCCTTCAAGGTACTTATCCATCAGCCCTTCATCGCATTCGGCAATATCCTCTATTAATGTTTCTCTATAGGATTCGGCTTGATCAAGTAAGTCAGCCGGAATATCTTCTCGCTGAAACTTACCGCTTGTATCATTAAAGATGAGAGCCTTCATAGTAAAAAGGTCGATGACTCCTTTGAAACCCTCTTCCTTGCCGATGGGTAAATAACATGCTGTGACCTTCTTTCCGAGTTTATTGTTTATGCTGTCGATAACGGTAAAGAAATCGGCACGTTCTCTGTCCATTTTGTTGATGAAGACTATTCGAGGGAGTGAGAGCTCCTCGGCATATTCCCATACTTTTTCCGTTTGAAATTCGACCCCGCCCACGGCATCAATGGTGACGACGGCCCCATCGGCAATTCGGAGACAGTATTTTGTATCCATAAAGAAGTTTGCATCACCAGGGGTATCGAGAATATTAATTTTATGTTTGTTCCATTCAAAGAAGGTCGTTGCAGCGCTGATCGATATATGTCGCTTTTGCTCTTCCGGTTCGAAATCAAGACTGGAAGTTCTATCGTCAACTCTTCCCAATCTGTCGGATTTGCCGGTGACAAAGAGGAAAGATTCACCGAGAGACGTTTTTCCTGTTCCTCCGTGACCAATAATTGCAACGTTCCTCAAAGAAGAGGGTTCATATTGTGCCATGTGGACTCCTTTCCTAGGGGCAACCAATTTTTTCAGAATCAAACTTGTTTAGCGTATCATAACTTTCAAAGTCAAGACAAATTTATGATCTCAGGTATTTAAATTGACGTTACAAGTAAATTGTGATATAGGAAACCTTCTTAGATTACAATGTGTGAGAGGTGAGAGAGGTAAGATGTTTAAAGTAGGTGATTTGGCTGTATATCCTGCACATGGTGTTGGAATTATTGAGGCAATAGAAAATAAAGACATTATGGGCTGCAAACAGCTATTTTACGTTATGAAGATTTTAGGCAACAACATGAAGATTATGATTCCCCAGAATGGAGCACGATCTGTCGGTTTGAGAGGTTTGATAACCAAAGAAGAAATACCACGGGTTTATGATATACTCAAAGAGCGGGACATAATTGTTGATAAGCAGACATGGAATAAGCGATACAAGGAATACTGGGAAAAAATTAAGACCGGATCGGCGTACGAAATAGCAAAAGTATTGAGGGACCTTCTGAGATTGAAAGTCGATAAGGATTTGTCATTTGGTGAAAGAAAAATGATGGACACTGCAAAAAATCTTCTGGTAAAAGAAATATCAATAGCCAGTGACCTGGAAGAAACAAGAATTGAAAAAGATCTCAACACAATATTTTCCATATAGTCATTGAAACGCTGTTCAATAT
>JAFGQS010000151.1 GCA_016935565.1 Deltaproteobacteria bacterium | reverse complement strand
CCGATCACGGATGGGAACAATCACGGCTTGAAACGGCCGGATTGTTAAAAGAAATGTTCAGCCGTATTGAATGAAATATTCAATGACTGTTAGATATCAATCGTGCAGTCATGCAACGTACCACCTGTTTTCATTGTGATTTTCTGCAGACAGCACCACTGACATTAAAATTGTTCCAAAAAGAAGGAACCCGGGTCGCAAAAGCATTGATCAATCTCGCTCGAAGGTGATCTCGTACTTTTCCAGTTTTCTTTCAAAGGTTGGACGGGAAATTCCGAGAATTTCGCAGATTTCTCCTTTATTTTTATCGCTGTTGCTTCGTAAGACTCTCCTGATATGCATTTCTTCTACCTCATCAAGGGTCAGATATCTTCCTGATTCGGTACGTCCGTCTGCCCCCTGCATATCCGCGCCTCCGGATTGAACATCGTCTATAAGATCCGGGAAATCGGCTCTTCCGAGGGTCTGTCCCCGGGCAAGAACGGCGGCTCTCACCAGCAAATTCTCTAATTCTCTCACATTGCCGGGCCAACTATATCTGAGAAAGATATCCATCATTTCATCGGATATACCGTTAATCCGCTTATGAAGATCCCGGTTGATCTTGGTAAGGAGATAATCGACAAGATACGGAATATCTTCCCTCTTCTCCCTGAGAGGGGGAATTGTTATCAATACGATATTGAGACGATAAAAAAGATCGTCTCTGAATTTTCCTTCTTGTACAAGGGCTTTTAAATCCTTGTTGGTTGCGGTAATAATTCGTGCATTTACTTTAACGCTATCTTTTCCACCAACTCTTTCAAATTCCATCTCCTGAAGCACTCTCAGAAGCTTTGCCTGCAGGTTCAGGGACATCTCACTGATTTCATCCAGGAATACGGTGCCGTGGCGGGCGAGCTCAAATTTCCCCAGCTTTCTCGAAATCGCACCGGTAAAGGAGCCTTTCTCATGACCGAATAATTCAGATTCAAGTAATGTCTCAACGATGGCAGAGCAGTTCACGGCAATGTACGGTTCATTACCTGACGTGTTATGATGAATGACTTTGGCAATTAATTCCTTGCCGGTGCCACTCTCGCCTTGAATTAAAACCGTTGACTTCCCCTGACATACAACGCCGATGGTCTTGAAAATCTGCCTCATCTCGTTCGTTGTGCCGATAATATCTCCCACTTTGAATTGGTGCGAAGATTCTTTTTCCACGAGAAAGCCGTTGATCTTCTTTTCCATTTCAAGAACATTGATAGCCTTTTTTATAGCCATATCGAGTTCATCGACATTTATCGGTTTATGTATGTAGTCAAAGGCCCCCTCTTTCATTGCCTTGATCGTTGTTTCCATATCATGGTGAGCCGTAATCATAATTACCTTGAAATCGCCGCTCTCCTCCTGAAGGTCTTCCAAGACGGTGAAACCGTCGATATCGGGAAGCCTGATATCGAGAATAATGACATCGGGGGAGGTTTCAACGAACGCATTCAATCCGTCAGTCCCGGTTGAAGCCGTATAGACTTCATGTCCTTCCTCAGCCAGATACAGCTCAAGGCTTTCACAGATGGAGACATCATCATCAATGACAAGAATCTTTGACATGTTCCTGTTCCTCAATGTGGTGACCAGTAATGAGTTGCCCTCACCGACTGATCATGTATTTATTTATATCGGGAAAGACACGGTGACCCTGGTGCCCTCTCCCGGTTTACTTACTATTTCTATCGTACTTTCATGCTGGTCGAGGATTTTCTTGATTTGTGTCAGCCCCAGACCGGTACCATACTTTTTCCTGGTGAAGAATGGGTTAAACAGATGGGGCATGTCGTCTGCATCAATACCGCACCCATTATCCTCAATGACTACCTGTATCGAGTCCTTATCATCATCACCAAGCTTCGTGGAAATGGACAGGGTCCCTCTATCTTCCATGGCATCAATGGCATTGTGATAAATATTCAAAAATGTCTGTTCCAGCATCGCCCGGTCAACGCTTACGGTAGGAACAGTATCACCATACACTGTTTGAACAGTGATATGCTTGTCCGATATTGATTTTTCCACCATGGCAAGGGCGTGTTCAAGGATCTTCTTCATATCGGAGGGTTCCTTTTTCGGATCAGCCGGTCTTGCATAAATGAGGACATCATTGACAAGCTTTTCCAGGTGTTCGACTTCTCTGCGGGCAATTTTGAATCTCTTTAAGTCATTACCCTCCGGCTGTATGCGTTTTTCCAGTATTTGAAGACTCATCTTTATGGAAGAGAGAGGATTTCGAACCTCGTGGGCTATACCGGCAGACAACTGACCGATCGCCGCGAGTTTCTGACTCTCATAAAATTTTTTCTCCAGATTCTTAAACTCGGTTATGTCACGCTGCACGTAGACATACCGGTCAGTCCCTTTTACAGGGCGGGGCGTTATCAGCAAATTTCTCTTTGACCCATCCTTTGCTATGGTTTCAATCTCGTACGGTGTATAGATACCTCTTTTAACATCTTCCCACTTTTTCAAACTGATGTCCCGAAGTTCGGGAGCCACAAAGTCGCCGATATGTTTTCCCTTTACCTCTTGAGATACCAACCCTTTTCCTCGTTCCTCGTCCTTACTCATATAATTGATGATCCCATCGGCACTGATTTCAAACAGCTTATCCGGCGAACTGTCAAGGATCGACTGGAGGTAATTATAGATATCTTCTATCTCCTTCCTGAGACGGATATTCTCATTCAGCTCGTTTTCGAGTGTCTCAGCGTATTCTTTTAAGCCCATTTCCATTTCTCGTTCTCTCGACACATCCTGGAGAGTTTCGATAGCCGCAATAATATCTCCCTTTTCGTCATATATGGGGGCCGCCAGAAAATAGAGATGTCGACTCTTCCCTCCCAGGTTCTTATAAAAATCCCGGGCTTCATAGGCATTTTCAATCGTTCCCGACTCCTGAACTCTTTTCTTGCCGTAAAACTTCAACAATCCTTCAAAATCATTATCCACGATCAGATCGGCAATGACCGGCCGCTT
>JAFGQS010000150.1 GCA_016935565.1 Deltaproteobacteria bacterium | reverse complement strand
CGGCGAAACAACAAAACGCCAGGTGGACTTCTACACCAAACTGGGCGTCACCCCGCCTGCCTCGTTACAATAACGCGGGAATTTAGGTTCATAGAGTCAATATGGCGTTTCATGAAAGAAGTTGTTTTTTATGAATCAAGTACCGTCTCCCCATGGCACCTCTGCAACCGGATCTCTCCTGATGCTGTTTTCGGCATTTAATTTTGCTATCCTCGACAGCCTCGTCAAGATTCTGGAACCATCATTTCGCGTCTGGGATATTGCTTTTTATCGATTCGGCTGCGGCTTGCTCCTCTTGATGGCTATTTTTTGCTGGCATGGGAATCCGTTCCAAGGTCACAATCCGAAACTCATGATTATTAACGGTCTTATCAGTGCAATGGGTTTTCTTGCTCTTGTTACTTCTATCCGCCTCATTCCCATCTCCACAGCAATGGTCTTATTTTATTCGTTCCCGGCCTTTGCCGCTCTTTTTTCCACGTTAATTTTCAAAGAGAAGATTAAAAAAGTCGAACTTTTGTACATCTTTGTAGCATTCTCAGGTGTTATGCTTCTCTTCGAATTTCATCTTGAGGGTTCTCTGTTCGGACAGGTAATGGGTCTTCTTGCAGGCATATCTATCGGACTCAGTATTACATTTGTCAGGAAGCTTCGTGAAAAAGACGGATCTGTCGTTATTTATCTCTATTACTGCCTGGTCGGAATTATCCTCTCGCTTCCCGTATTCTTAGTGAAACCCCGGCTTCCGCAGCTCGGAACAGAATGGCTCATTTTGGGCGGTATTGTATTGTCATCAGTATTTGCCATGCTTCTTATGAATATGGGATTTCGCTATTGCAAAAGCTGGGAAGGTGGTCTCTTTCTCACCAGCGAGCTGGTTTTTACATCATTCTTTGGAATTTTTTTCCTCCACGAGCTCGTCACATGGCGCTTTCTGGGAGGTGGTCTGTTGATACTGTCAAGTGTTATTGCCCTCAATATGAGCACTGCACGAAGACCTTCAGCCGTCTCTGTCGTCGCCGGCGACCGATGATCGATTCCGTTACAATAACTGCGTATTTTACGCAGATGCAGGCGGAATATAAATCCGACATTCGAATATCAAAATCCCCTGGCCCAGAACGATCACCATAACGGTAAGCCGGAATCAACTTTTTGAAGGTTATTTCAAAGTAATTGATTCATAGATGTTTCAATCGCACCAGACGGGCGAAACAAATCCGAATATCAAACAACAACTTTTCGAAACAGTTTTGGACATTCGATTTTAGGGTTTAGATATTGTTTCGAATTTCGTACTTCAGATTTCGAATTTGCAGCTTTGCTGCCTTAGGTTATTGATTGGTCGCCTTCACTTTTCCTGCGCCGTCGCGCCATCATCCATCGGAGAAATCGAACCCAGGGGCTCCAGCGTGCTCTTTTACCTGTCTGAATATTGAGAGACTGTTCCGCCAGATCAAGCGAATCCTCCAAGAGCGCATCATGTAACGGACCGACCAGAACATGCCACTTTAACCAGTGTTTGAAATCACATTCAGCGTCGATCACGTGCCGAAGCAGCACATGCTCACGTCTCGGTACGATTTCGAAAAGGTGACGTCCATCGAACCCCGCAATGAGTCCTGAATTATCAAATCGAAATACTACCCTCTCTCCCGGGACGTATTCATAAACGGTGTATCGTACCGGTCCGTGTCCCCCCTGTGCTCCTTTGCCGAGAGGAGCATCGAACTCCATCGGGGGCCACTGATCCCTCGGCCACAGTTGATCTCCAGTTCCTGAAAGACTGTCGATCAAAGCTCCGACAGTCTCCGGTACTGTCGTCACTTTTCGTTCATGTATGTTTAAGACTTTCATGACTCCCTCCCGAGAATGGTGAAATATGTATCCTTCACAAAATCATCAATTGCCTTCGGAGGTACGTTGCCGGCCTCAAGGTGCCGCCGTACTGACGCATAGGGAACGTCGATAAGGGCAAAGGTAACGCGAAGCAGGTGTTGCCTGGTACTGCGGCCATAAAGGCGGAGAGTGAACGAACGTATTTCTTCATTGATTTCTCTTGTGAGGCCTTCGGCACGTTCTTTCACATCATCCGGCCATTCACCCGATGCCAGATCCTCTCGTCTGTGCAGTAGTAACACCCTTCCTTCTTTCGGGTGTTTTCTCACCCAGCGCACAGTGTGAAGTGCGGCGTTCAGCCCGTCATCCCGTTTTAAGGTTTCGAGAAATCCCCTTTGAAACGATCCCACAATGCGCAGCCACAGCTCGGCAAGAAGCACATCTCGAGAAACAAAGCGGTGATACACAGATCCGATGGGCGCACCGCTCTCACCGGCTACTGCCGCCATCGTAACCGCAGCGGGACCTTGCTCCGCAAGGAGTTTCAGTGCCGCATCTACAAAATGATCTTTATTAAACCGTGCTTTTCTTCCCATATAGTAGTGTTTGTATTCTAGAATAAAGATTCTAATACGTCAACTGTTTTTTTGCGCCTTTTTTCTCTGTCACACAGGATTATTGAATCAAAATGAATATGGTTGACCTCTTGAGCAACATCGATTACCATTTCCGCACATGGGAAGAACCATCTTTAAGGAACAAGGATATTTTATGAGCACTGTAAATACGCATAACGGTTCAGGTTTTGTCAATGGCGATCATACCTTCCGGCACGCTGTTGACCTTCTCGCTTCCCTGCTCATCAAATCGCTTGAATCATTCGAGAAAACCCAGCGGCAGCTTGATCCCGGGATTATTCCCCATCTCCGAGACAACATGCTGCCTTTCACAGCGAATCTGGAAGCGAGCAGGAAGGATTTTCAACGGAAACCGCCGCCAGGACTTGAATCGTTTACAGACCAGTTCATCAAGGCCACAGATACTGCAATCGATGCCTTTCATCTATTTACTGAATCCGCTGATCTTCAAAGATCACTGACAAACATCAAGAAAGCGGGGCGAAAAATCTGCCGCACTCAGGAGATTCTTTTTCCGCTCCGTCGGCTACTTCCGTCGGTAAATCAATTTTTCCTCGAGGCTCCGGTATGGCAGCGGGTCGATGAATTTGATCCCGAACCACCCAGTGGCGTTGCCGTGGGGTTGGATCATATAGGAATGGAAGAACACCCCTATGCCCGGAGCAGCTTTTCGCTCTATGTGCCTGAATCCTACGACAGCTCCCGATCATGGCCCCTGGTGGTGGCTCTCCACGGAGGATTCGGACACGGCAGGGATTTTTTATGGACGTGGTTTCGCGAGGCGCGGAGCCGGAAGTTTTTCCTGCTGGCTCCCAGTTCACGAGGAACGACATGGTCCATCCTTGGTGTGGACGTTGATCGCATCACCATTATCAAAATGCTGGAATATGTGACGACGAGGTGGTCTATCGACACAAAGCTCATCCTGCTCACCGGTCTCTCTGATGGGGCAACATACGCCCTCGCGAATGCTCTGGACGAAACCACACCCTTCACAGCATTCGCCCCCGTATCGGGAGTACTTCCGCCGTTCGATCTTCGCCACGTGAGACATCGTCGTATTTACTGGGTTCACGGTGCTCTTGACTGGATGTTTCCGGTACACCACGCAACGAGGGGATACACGACACTCAAACAGGCCGATGCCGATGTGACGCTCCAGGTAATTCAAGACCTCTCTCACACCTATCCTCGGGAACAGAACGATCACATACTGACCTGGTTTGATCCTTCTCTCGCCTTGCCCTCCCCAGACTGAAAGAAAAAATCCGGGAAGAGTGAACTGAGCCACTCTTTCCCGGAACGCTCTTCATTATGAGTTAAAGTTTCATTTCAGAGAAGCACTACTCTGTGGGTTACCACTGCTTATGGTTCAACAATGAGAATGATAAAACCATAGAATCCTACATCCGGTGGACATGCCTGAAGACCGAAACAACTGACTTCATAGGATATTTCGATTTCATCAAATGCGACCGGCGTATCAACACTCCCCCGGAGATCCAGAATCGTCGCACCTTCATCAACGGAGACGGTCTGTCCGTCAACAATCAGGGTACGGTCAGTCTCATTGACAAATTCAACGGGACCGTTCACATGGTCAGGCTGGACCTGAACCTCACGCGCAGTCGGTTCCGATTCAGCGGAATCGATCATCAACCGAACCTTACGCCCCGCACAGAGAAGATTGAAAGGAACAACACCGTCACCGACAAGATAGATCGGTGTATTCTGAGGGAAGAAAACAGTAATATCCGATCCGGTTACAGGCCGAATTACCAGATTGTATCCGCCGATGGTCCCCTCCACATCCATAAGTTCTCCGGCGACAACACCCGGCTTCACAAGGATGGCGATAGCCCGGATTAACTGTTCTTGCACCGATATTTTTCCAATAACCCGAACAAGCATTCCCGGCTGAATGGTACTGCGGTCAACGACAGTATCACATCCCACCAGGATAAAGGTGCTGTCCGCAATCTCCACCTGAATTTTCTCATCTGTCACCACCTGGCCCTCATCAAGAAGCAATGAAAATTGTTGACTTTGGGAATCCACGGCTGTTTCAACTTCTCCCTTAAGAATGGTGACGTTCCCGACGACCACTAACGATGCCTGGAAGTGGCCATCACCATCCAGTCTTCCTCTCACCCAGACGGTCTGTCCCTTTGCCAGGTCATCGTGACCTGCTTGATTTCCACTGTCATCAAAAATCACCGTCTCTTCCGATACATACACCTCAAGAGAACCTCGATTCCCCGGAAGCATCAAGGTAACTCCGTCAACAGTACCGTCGTCATCCTTATCAAGCGTCTGCAAAATGGTACCTTTTATAATTCTCGGGCATCGGGGCTGCCATTCCACAGGTTCGACATCGACAAAAACAACCGGTCGGAATATGCATTTTCCAGAACCCCCTGCGGGATGAAGGTTGATCGATTTGTTCGCATCGATATCCAACCGGATTACCAGTGTCTCCCCCTGTTCCACTTCAAAGGCCCCCTGTGGAGTAAGATCTATCTTGCCGCTTGGAAGCTTAATGTCCATGTCTTCACAGGGACCACCCACCGGAACGATTCCGCTTATTTCAAGCCTTATTTTTTCATACGTGCCCGCAGGAATGTCATCTCTCATGGTCAGTAAAAAATCCTCATCACGACAGTCGAGCAGGTCTACCTCATACCCTTGAGAAGATTGATACACCGTTACTGGATCGCGACCGCTTCCCTCGGGGGGAATGAGAGATACGTCGGTCACCCTGATCCAGATATGGTCATACTCATCAGCCGGACCGTCCGCCAGAAAGACTGCCACTGTTCCACTGCCGGCATTTGAACTATCCTGACCGCCCGAGCCTTCGCCGCCGGAACCTCCACCTCCGCAGCCGACAAATGATACTGCTAAGATAAATATAATAAGATAAATCGGCATCTTATATAGTTTCATTGCTGACCTCCCTTCATAGTTCAACACTGTTGTTTCTGAGTCACTAATCACGATTACAAAGGTTACGCTACCACTGAACCCTCGCTGTGATTTTGGCTCTTATGCATGTTTTCAAGTGCTGCCTTTACATAAGTTTTTGGTTTCGCTCAGCATCCGATTAATATCCGGCCTTAATGGCAAATAACTATGCTCGGACTCTTCTAAAACAATCGGACAACTGATCAAATGTAATTGCGGGTTTGGCTACACGTACATGGATTGAAATTCGGATGCTACTGCGAATCCGCGTTCTCTCTACCGAGAACCCGTTCTTTTCAATATGATACAAATAAACGTGTGAAGTGTACCTCTGAGATAAACGATGTCCAGATCAGGATAACATATTCCTTTTTATGGGAATCGCATCATGTCAACAAGTCAGAAACGAAGGATAGTAAATTTGCGCGTGTTATGGATTCTTACCTATTCACCCCCCAACTTACTGCTGAATCGTACGTATTACTATCAGACAAAATTCAGTATTTGTCAATAGATCATACCGGCTTTCTCTCCGGAAAATAGTTGTTATGCAACGTATTTACTCCTTTTGACATCGGAAATTATTGAGGAACCGGCAAATTTTTATGAAACCGTGTTGTTTATACAGACTTTACCGTTGGTGGTTTGCCCATCTGTGAGCATAGTTTACAAACGCCACGCTCTCACAAATCGTGCTACAAGAATGACAGCAAGATAAACCACGCCGGCCAGTACAATGGTCGTCGCCCCCGTGGGAAGGTCGGGTCCGTAGCTGAGAGCAAGACCGACCGTTGTAAATAGAATTGTGAATATCGCCGACAGGAACATCATCTGCCACAGGCGTTTGGAAAACACACCGGCAACGGCAACGGGAAGAGTCAAGAGGGCAATAACCATGACAATTCCCACAACGGTGACCAGCAAAACAACGGTGAGGGCGGTCAGACACAAGAGCAAGAGGTAATAGAAATCCACGTTGACACCGCGAATCCGTGCGAATTCTTCATCAAAACAGACCGCCAGAAACTGATTGTAAAAAAGGATGCCAATGACGACAACGAGTATATCCAGACCGACAATAAGCCACAGATCAACAGTCGAAACCATCAGGATATTGCCGAAGAGATAACTCATCAGGTTTTCGTTGTATCCCGGAGTCTTGAAAATAAAGAGGATGCCGATAGCCATCCCGATGGCCCATACGGCACCGATCACGGTATCTTCCCGTTCTTTTGCCTTCAGGCTCACCAGTCCGATGATGACAGCGGCAACAATCGCAGCAATAACAGCTCCATACAATGGATGCAGCCAGTTCCATTGAAACACGACCTGACAGTATCGAGCGGCGCCCAGACCTGCCAATACACTGTGGGCAATCCCTCCTGCAATATAGGTAATGCGCCGCGTGACCACGTAACTTCCTATAACACCACAGGCTATGCTTGCGAACACGCCTGTGAGCAGTGCATTCTGCAGGAATGTCTGTTGCTGTAAATCTATAAGAAATTCAGACACAGGTTTTTTCCCCAAACGGTGTACTGTCATGGCGCACCATATGAACGTGGGACCCGTAAATTTCGTTGATCATTTCTCCGGTAATCTCACTGGTAGGATGAACCACGACCCGCCGATTGACGCAGGCAACATTTTTCACATAGCATGAAACGAACCCCAGATCATGCGTTACCAGAACTATCGTAATGGTTTCATTCAGTTCGTTTAAAATTTCAAACAATTCCGTTTCGACGGCTACATCGATGTTAGCGGTTGGCTCGTCGAGAAGGAGAAGCCGGGGATTCGAAGCGAGGGCGCGGGCGATAAGGACCCGCTGCTGCTGTCCGCCCGACAGCGACGAAAAAGGGCGGTTTCTGATTTCTTCCATTTCAACTCGCTGAAGGGCTTCAACTGCCGCGTTACGGTCTTCTTTCCGATAAAAGCCGAACCGCTTACTGCTGCCGAGTCGCCCCATGAGAACAACATCCAAAACACTCACGGGAAAGAGAAGATCGAGCGATGCATGCTGTGGCATATAGCCAATGTGAACTCGGTCTTTTTCGGGGCTGTGACCGAACACATGTACATTCCCACTCATGGGTTTCAGGAGACCCAATACAAGCTTCAACAACGTTGTCTTACCCCCTGCATTCGGACCGACAATTGCAAGAAAATCCCGCTCATCAACTGTGAGATTGACATCTTCCAGCACAGGAAGGCCATCATATGAAAATGAAACATTTTCAAGTTTAATGACCGGTAATCCTGTCATGATAAGTTCCCCTCTTGAATATTATAGACGTTACGGCGTATCAATGACGGACATCACTGTTGTCGTCTGAGTCCCTCCTCAATAATATTTGCCATATCTTCAAGATTTTTCAGATAATCCCGTGGGAGCGGATTTATGGGTACCACGGCACCGCCGATCGCCTTTGCTACTGTCCGAGCTTCTTTCGTCGCATACTGCGGTTGAACGAAAACAATCTTTACGTTATCCCGTTTGGCCCTGTTGATCAACCGTGCAAGCTGTTTCGGGCTCGGCTCCTTTCCCTCTATCTCAACAGCAACCTGTGTAAGGCCGTAAGATTCAGCAAAATAACCGAAAGCCGGATGGAAGACGTAAAGTTTTCCACCCTTGAGAGGAGCAAGTATCCCGGTTATCTTTGCATCAACTCTATCGAGATCAGCTTGAAATGCCTTCAGGTTTTTCTCGAATTCATCAGCATGAGCAGGATCTGTTTCCTTCAGCGCCTGAAAGATAGTTTCGGCCTGAATTTTTACCCGCTTGGGATCGAGCCAGATATGAGGATCCGGAACCTCCAACCCCTGCGACTGCTTAAAGTAGCGAAGCATGACGCCTTCCCGCGTATCGATAATTTTCAGGTTTGCAAAGGTTCTGGATATTTTATCAATAAAACCTCTCTCGAAAGGGGTGCCGATGCGAAAATACAATTGTGACCGTCCCAGCCTTGCCATCTGCTTCGGTGTCGGCTCATAGGTAGCAGGAGACTGTCCAGGCCCTACCAGCACACTGACATTAACATAAGAACCGCCGACACGCTCAACGAAATAGGCCTGCGGCAAAATACTGACAAAAGCGCTGATCTCCCCCACCGGTGTTTTTGCCACAGACGGCGAACCGACGCTCAATATAACCGCGAGACATATAATAATTTTTGCTAACCGGTACTGCATAAATATCTCCGACAGAGGCCTGTTCTCCGATACTCGAAAACTCTATTTAACGATCTCTCGAACATACAAGCATCAGCTCATTACAGTTATCACACATTTCTAAAGAGTGATCCGCCGTAAATTCGTCCCAGTGACCTTTCTGGTCAGGATTGAGTACTCCCGTTCCATTGCATAGAGGACAGGTGCTGCCGAGTGCATTTATGATGGCTGAACGAATAAATTCCGAACGGTTCGGTATGTTTTTCAAAATATCATGCAATTGCCTGTCTACCTTGAACGTGATAATTTCCTGTTTTTTCATCTCGTTACATCTCCCACAGTTATAACCGTAATATTATGTATTACCCAATTATATTACCCTGTAATACTCATTTGTCAACATCCAATTGTCACAATTCGTCCGAAGAAACAACTTCAGACGAGCGATCATTTCGATTACTCTAACAGCAAACAACTTGAAATTCGCAGGTCAAAGGGGTATCGTCTCATAAAAGACTGAGTTTTGTGCCGATGCAGAGCAGTCATTATTGCGGCAATCGTGAGGAGAAATCACAAGCAAAGGCTATATGATACAAACATTACACAGGAGAATAATTGATTTCGTCTATCGGTGCGCAACGGGGACACGAACACTCCGATTGATTCTGACCCCGTTGGGGGGAACATTCTTTCTCGGACTTTTACTGCTGCTGATATATTGTGCCCTTCTCACCGACAGGCTCTTTCGATTGCCAACTTTTTCCCTCAGCATCCCTCGTATTATCATGGCCTCATTGTTCATTGCTCTCGGTATTGCACTGTGGCTCTGGTCGGCATGGCAATTCTTCAAGGCAAAGGGAACTCCCGTGCCTTTCAATCCACCACCGCGGTTGGTTACCAGCGGTCCTTACACATATGTAAGAAATCCCATGCTCACAGGCATCTTTTTCATATTATTCGCCCTTGGAATATTCTTTCGGTCCGTCTCTCTGATCTTCATCTTCAGCCCCATATTCCTCATCGTATGTGCACTTGAATTTAAACTATTGGAAGAGCCTGAACTGGAGAAACGTCTCGGTCAAGAATACAAAGCGTACAAAAAGATAACCCCTATGTTCATTCCGAAGTTCAGAAAGAAGTGACGATCAAGAAATTACCTCCCCGGCTGATGATCAGGCAATAACAAGGGATATGTAAGATATGAAATCATAACTTCTTATCTCCCCCGGATACGGACGCTCGGATATTGCCTCGCGCGAGCGAAGCGAAGACACCGCCAAAACAGAGAATACTGCATACCGTAAAGGCCATTTTGAAACTCTTCAGAAGTTCCACTGAATGAGTCCGATTCAAGCCCACATCACCCACGTACAGCGATATCAATAAGGTAACGACAGCCATACTGGTTGCCATTCCGATCATTCGCATCGTGGCAACCGATGATGAAGCCACACCATAAAACTTTTCTTCCACCGATCCCATGATAGCGTTCGTATTGGGAGAAGAAAACAGGGCGAACCCCAACCCTACCAGGGTGAGATTGGGGACGATGAGCCATACCGGTGTCGAAGAGCTCAGAAAAATAAAATTGAACAATCCCAGGGCACTCAAGGCCATCCCCCAGGAGGCAACTATGCGAGGCTCGATGCGGTCGGAAAGGGCCCCGGCATAGGATGAAAACGAAGCCATAACGATGGGCTGGGCAAGAAGTATCAAACCGGCTGCCTGTGCACTGTACCCCAGTATAATCTGTAAATAAAGAGAGAGAAGAAACCCTATGGCAAAGGTGGCGCTGTAGTTGATCATTGCGGCAAGATTGGAAAAAGCAAAGCTCACATTTTCCGTAAAAAGTTTAATATGCAAAAGAGGGTGAGTGGTTTTCAACTCATAGATGACAAATCCGGTCATGAGCACCAAACCGGTAATGAGAACATAAGGTGCCCACGGTTCGCTCGATATTGTAGAAATTCCATATAAGACAGCAACAACACCGGTCATATAGAAGAAACTGCCGGTGAAATCGAAGGTTTCTCCCTCAGCGCCGACCCATTCACCCTTCAATCGCACCATAATAAACACAGTCACCATAAAACCGACCAACGCAGTAAAATAAAAAATGCTTCTCCACCCCAGGTGGTAACACATTGCTCCCCCCGCAACAGGCCCCAGTGACAGGCCGATATACGTCGCCGTCACTGCCAGCCCCATGGCCTTTCCTCTCCTTTGGGCGGGAATGACGGACGTGAGGAGAGCCATAGCGGTAGCATAAATCATGGAACCGGCAATACCCTGGAGCACCCTGAACAATATGATGGATTTGTTAGACCACGAGACAGCACACAGGAACGTAAAAATGGTAAAAAAAACGGCACCGACGAGAAATATCTTTCTTCGCCCCACAAGATCGGCAAGTCTCCCCATGGGCAGCAAAAAGGCCGCCGAAGCGAGAATGAAACCGGTGACGATCCAGCTGAGAACCAGAGCACTGCTGTGAAAATCCCGCCCGATTGACGGCAATGCCAGATTGGTCGAACTGCCGATGAAGGTCGTCAGAAAAGATGTCATCATAACGGCGATGACTGTGCTTCTTTCAAGGGGTGTGTTGTTGTTCATACCGATACCGTCAATCCGCACAATGGCCGAGTATCACATGACATCATAACAGCAGAACCATTCAGGGGGCAGTGATAATTCATAAAAGGGGGTCGGCATATCAATGTACAATCTTTTCACGTCGACCGGGAAGAGTCGTCTCCTTTCTCACATCACACCAATCCATGCCGCATCGACATACATTGTTACTTAATTTTGCAGAACTTTTCTCCCCTTCATCGTGATATTTCCAGAACCTTTCACGGTGATGTTATTGCCGCTTATGACAATATCGCCGTTTTTTTTCATGACGATCATGGCCTTGCCGGTTTTCAGGGTTATCTGGTCTCCGGCTTCGATGAGAATTGCGTGACCGGCTTTGTGGCTGTAGTTACTTGTAACCTGCGCTGTTTCACTCCCCCCGACATTCAATCGCCGGTCCCTGCCGACCTGTATGATCTGATGCGCGCCGATTATTGAGCTGTCATTCGCACCAACATGAAGTGTCCGATTTGCTCCTACGTTTGTTGACTGGCTTGCACCAACGGTGACAGCCTGAGCTGCTCCGACACTGATTGATTGACTCGTACCGATTGTTGTGCTTTCCTGAATAGCGACACTGAGCGTTCGACTTCCCCCGACAGAGATGGTCTGATTTCCTCCGATGGTGGTATTTTGGTTATTACTGACCTTGATTGTCTCGCTTTGCCCCTTCTGCACCGCATCAGTTGGCCCGGACAAGAACCAGATGAATATTACGGTTACTATGACGATTAACCATGCATATCGTGTTTTCATTTTCATTCTCCTTTCATCGCGGAATCACTTCTATACGTGAAACCTTACCGTCGAGACCATTCTTCTTATGATATGAGGCCTGGATATAGTAGTCTTTAAACGAATACTCAAACGTGCCGATAACATAGCGAACATTACGCATATCTCTCAGAAACACAATTTCAAACCAGTCATCTTTTGTGCTGCCACTCGACGAATCATAGAGACGAATGCGCCAGCCCTGGGGGAAATAGCCATAGAGTACGGCTGACTTTGCCTCGTCATTCTTACATGCTTTGCTTTTCGTGCAATTTAAGGTAAGCTTTCTGTCAGCACTGAATTTGGCAACAAATCCATAACTGCGATTTCTTACTGTTGCCGCACCATGGTCGGGATATAACTCAACCAGATTGTCCGGTCCGGCAGCATTTGACTGTGGAGCCACTAAAAATCCTACGAGAAACACAAAAATGATGGCGAGCTTCTTCATTGTCCAATACCTCCTCTGTTATTTATTATAGCTGTAATATTTTGTTTGTACTTATAATTCAGCTTCTTAGTATGAAATAAAACGGAGATGCTTTATCATTTTCCACCCCCTCCTTTACTTCCCGAAATGTTGTAACAGCGTTGCGCAATAGCCTGTTAAATTATTAATCCTCACACCTCTCTATGCTTGCAGTATTATCCGGGAGAGAGCCCTGTCTACAATTTGCAGGCATCATTCATTTCATCAATAATCAAATCTTTTTCACAATTATATATATCAGGTGGGCAATTGAGAATCACTTATTATTTCTCAGCGGCAGAGTGAAATGCCCCGCATACAAGGCGGGGCATCGTCAGGGATACCTATCAATATTGTATACCTGCCTTCGTCAGGTAAACGTCGTCATTCATCAAGCGCTACGATCAACCTATACATGGTCTATGTCGTCACGGAGACAATAATGCTTCCATGTATACATCTATGTATTCAATGACTTCGCAACGCTTTTAAAATATTCAAGAGCAGGAAACAGACTTTCAACGATCGCCGGAACAATGCGTAGCGTTTCCTCCACGCCGAGGCAGTACTGCATTGACTGGAACTGTCGTCGGTAGTCTGCCACCTCATTTGCCACGACATTGTTGTTGATTACAATATCGGCAATCTGTCGGGCAAGCGTATCGAAATCTTTCTCTTTCATGCCAAACCGGGTCATTTCGGAAACACCCATGCGTATGCCGCTCGGATAATAGAACGTTTCATCATCGGGCAAGGCCTGATAGTTGGTGATGATATGGTTATCCTCCAGGCGTTTTGCCATTTCCTTTCCATCCCCGAATCGGGTTGTTCTGAGTATAACCTGATGAGTGGTGGTATAGCCATCCTCCGCACCACCTTCTACGTCCAGACCATGGTCGGCGCAGGCCTTTGCAAAAGCTTTTGCATTCGAGACCACCTGTTTCTGATATTCATCTTTGAACTGGTTCATTTCCAGTGTTGCAACCAGCAAGGCCAGAAGGGTTCCCAGATGATGATTGCTGGTAGATCCCGGGAACGTACGCCCGTTGATCTCGCTCCAGAGTTTTCTCATGGGATGTTCCGGAGCCAAATTCGAAGCGATGATTCCCCGCTGAGGCCCAAAGAATGTCTTGTGTGTCGATCCGGTGACGATGTCGGCACCGTCTTGTAAGGGATCCTGAAAGTACGGACCGACGATACCCATCACATGAGCGGCATCATACATAACAATCGGGTAATAACCGTTGGTGCTGTCAATCAAGGCCCGTAACTGACTGACAGGTTCGGGATGCAGGAACATGCTCTTTCCGAATATGATGAGCGGTGGACGTTTTTCATCAACCAGTTCCAGCATGGTATCGACATCAATTTTATATGCGTTTTTCTTGTCAAGCGGGAAATTTATAACACTCCCTTCAACAAAATTAAAAAGAGCACCAAAAGGCTGTGCGCTCAAATGGCCTCCATAATTGAGATTATTGTTCATAACCGCGGCGAGACGTCGAGAGTCGGTCAGGCGCGGAAAATCACCTTCACCCGCGGCAAAAAACCTCACAACGGCTTTAAATACGATTTCATTGGCCATCTGCCCACTGATAGGACGCGCCTCCACCTCGGATGCCGATACGTATTTTCCGAATTCACTCTTCAATTTTTCTTCGACTTCAAAAATGAAATTCGTACCCTGATAATAATATACCTGATCCCCCTTCAAGGCTCCCGTCCCACTCAGTACCTCGCGTTCCTTTTTCAGGGCAGTCTTGTGCTCGGCATATCGTCCGCAGGGATCGCTGATCTCGCACAGTTTGACCAGAAGAGACGGTGTGTTCTCCGATGGAATAAGATTGAAGCACTGTCTCTGTCTCCATCGGTTGTTCTCCGCGATCTTCTGTCCCAGTTCTGTTAAACTTTTTTCTAATTTATTCATTCTCTCCCCCCTTACAATGAGTACATTAATTCAT
>JAFGQS010000149.1 GCA_016935565.1 Deltaproteobacteria bacterium | reverse complement strand
GTAACCGGCGACGGAGCACTCCCAGGGGAATAAGTTTGACCCGGGAATCGTCGATACGCACTTCTTTGTACTCATCGGGCGATCTCACGTCAAGCCAGATGAATTCATCCCCGTTATCGAGTTTCTTCTTGACTGCCAGCGGTGTCACGGCCTTTGCTGTTCCGTCTATTTTGTTACGAAGGACATTAGCAGCGTGAGCGGCAATATCTATGGCCGTTGCATAGGGGGGTGCATACCCCAGATCGATAGCAGGAAGATCGTCGACAGTCGCCCCGAAATACAAGGCTGTCGCGGCAACATCAACGCGCTTCGTTGTGTCACCGTATCCGGCGACCTGTAATCCCAGAAGCTTTCTCGACTCCCGGTCGGCAACGAGTTTGAGCAGGAGCGGTTTGTGTGTCGGATAGTAGTGCGGGCTGTCAGTCGCGGGCACCAAGGATGTCACAACATCAAAACCGGCTTCACGGGCCTGTCGTTCCGTCAGACCCGTTTTACCCACATTATAGTCAAACACTTTGACAACGGCTGTTCCCAGGACTCCCTTGAATTGCTCCCCATATCCCATAATGTTGTTTGCAACCACCCGGCCATGTTTATTCGCCGTTGACCCCATGGGGACAAAGGCCTTTCTCCCGATCATAATCATCGTATTTTCAACACAGTCACCGCCTGCATAAATATGAGGATCGCTCGTCTCGAGGTATTCATTCACGACGATACCGCCGTAACTTCCGATTTCCAGCCCCGCATCCTTGGCCAGCATTACATTGGAACGCACGCCGATATTAGTCAGAACAATATCCGCCGGAAATTCACATTCGGCGGTAACGACAGTCCGGGCATTGCCCTGATCATCCCCCAGAATTTTTGTAACCCCCGTCCCGGTAAGGACATCCACATTCTGCGATCGAATATACCGGGTCAGATACAGGGCAACCTCTTCATCGAGGAGTCCCGGAAGTATATGAGGCATCAGCTCAATAACGGTAACGTGAAGGCCCCGCTTCGAAAGGGCTTCGGTCATTTCGATGCCGATGAGACCACCGCCGATGATCACGGCGTTTTTCACGCTCCCCGCTGTGACTGTATCGCGGATCGCCATGGCATCATCGGGATGCCAGAGGCGAAAAACGTTCTTCAGCCGGAAACCTTCGATGGGGGGGATAATCGGCATCCCTCCCGTTGCCAGTACCAGTTTGTCATAGGGTATCGAACCGTATTCACCCGTTTCGATGTTAACGATATCGACCATTTTACGATCCCGGTCGATCGAACGGACAAGCGTACCATCGAGTACGGTGACGTTTTTAACATTTCTAAAAAATGTGGCGTCGCGGGGAACTCCCACCGGCGTGTAATTCAACGTTCGGCAGTCTTCGATATCGCCGCTGATACAGTAGGGCATACCGCACCCGGCGTAGGAAAGAATTTTCCCCCGCTCGATGATGGTTATTTCTGCTTCGGGATTCACCCGCCTCAACCTGGCTGCTGTCTTCGGTCCCATGGCGACACCACCGATGACAATGACCTTTATTTTCTCTTTTTTCATGACCGTCCTCCTTGAAAATCGAGGCATGTATGTGGTACACAGCCTGCCCCTTGCTGGTCTGGGGCGATATCACTACTCTTTTTTTGATTTGACATTGCTTCTGATGGAAGAAAGTATAGGATTAATGCTCATGTATATCAAGGAAATAGTGACCACCATATCTGGGGTGCGGCGCCAAGATGATTGAAGACGGTATGCATCGAAACATCCTTCTTGTGATAAATCTGTTATCCTTTGCTTTGATTTACCCATCAACAAGGATTTTTTAATAGTATTCAGGCAGACCTGTCATTCACACCCCAAAATTGAAGACAGTATGATACTGCACGTAATAATTATCGGCTTCAAAAGTGTATGATAGGCATAGGCTATAGTAACTCTTTAAAAAAATCCCGGGGAGCAGTTATGACCGGAGTGTGGCAATGAGGCGAAGCGGGTTTGTAAGAAGGTTGAGCGCATCAAGGATGTGGGGTATTACAAGATCTGCTGTCATGATCGCCTCAGCGGCACTTCCTTCTTCCTGAATGACGGCAATACCAAGTGCCGCATCTTTCAACATAAGGTGATCATTGCGCCCGTTACCGATGCATACCGTATTTTCCTTGCCGATCTTTTCGATATATTCGAGTTTCCCTCTGTCCTGATCGTGAATCGGGAGTATTGAAACGGTGCAGGGAATGCCGACTGTTTTTTTCTCTACGTTTCCGAACGTGTCAGCCGTTACTATATGAATCTGGAGTTTTTGTGCAAGCTGCACAAGCGATTCTTTGACTCCTTTTATTAATTTTCCATCGGTGGCAATGGTACCGTTGTAATCCAGCACGAGATGACGAAGCAGCAGTGTCTTAAACCCGGGGATCTCGATGGTTATCATTGAGGACCTTCCTGTTTAGAAAATTGAATCTTCTTCATCTGATTCAGGGGTCGTTTCGAGTGATTCCAGGACCAGCAGTTCGCCGATATTCCATACGCCTGCCGTTTCCACAGATATCGTATCGAGAGGAACCTGATAGGGCAGTTCGTTATCCCTGTCCGATATGGCGAAGGTAAAGTCTTTATTATTAAAAATGTCGAACATATACTTATCGGCGTTTATTCTCTGTTTGATGGTTTCAAGGTGTTCGGGATGATTGAAGAACTCGTGTGATGAGAGATTGTACCCGATGCCTGTTGCCGCGTACGAGATGATTTTCCAGATATGTCTTCGTGTTTTTTCGGATGCTATACCTTCGAACAGACCGGCGACATGTCGTCCCATAAATATAAAAACACGACGAAGCTCCCGAGGATTTTGACAGTGCGTGAAAATGTCCTGCATAATTTCAACAGACTCGGTGAGACCACTCTCCAGAACGGTTAGCTTGAACGAACAATCGCTGCAGATGCTGATGTTTTCATCATAGACAGGGCATGGTTTGTTTCCTCTTCCGCAGATGTTGCAGGTTGCCATTGTTCCTCCTATAGAACCGGTGTTTCTTAAGGTGTCTTTATATGCTTCTAAATCGTTTCATGTCAAGGCAATAAACCGGTTCCCGGTTTTCTCCGAGTTCCCAATGTCGATAATGATACCGGCATTGCATTCTGTCCGTATCCGGCTTCTTGCTGTCTAATTCTTTCCTTGCAAAAATATTTCCATTTTCTTATCATTCCCGGCATGTGTGTATCAGGTAAATCTATCAAATATATCGGATAAAATAATGATCAACAAACTCAGAGATCCCGTAAGTGGATTGACCCATTGTATCGGTGCGGTTCTGTCCGTTATCGGTTTAATTATTTTGATTTACAAATCGATAGATCCCGCCAAACCCGTTCATCTTGTTACCTTTTCGGTTTTTGGGGGCAGTCTGATTTTATTATATACGATAAGTACCTTGTATCACTGGATGCCGTTTTCCGAAAAGGGGGTTCAGCGTCTGCGGCGGATGGATCATATGATGATTTTTATTCTTATTGCCGCGACGTATACACCCATCTGTCTTATTTCCCTGAAGGGTGTGTGGGGGTGGAGCATCTTCGGGAGTATCTGGGGGTTGGCGTTTTTCGGCATTTTTCTGAAAATTTTCTGGCTCCAGGCGCCACGGTGGTTTTCTACAACGGTCTATGTCTTAATGGGCTGGGTGGCTATTGTGGGAGTGTTGCCGCTGATTAAGGCGCTCAGTCTTGAAGGATTTCTCTGGGTCCTGATCGGAGGATTATTCTATACGTTCGGCGCAGTGATTTATGCGCTTAAAAAACCGAATCCATGGCCTCGCTATTTCGGTTTTCATGAGATATTTCATATATTCGTCATGCTGGGCAGCCTTTCACATTTTTGGGTAATGTATGCATATGTTTCGAAGTTCAACTGAGACAGGGATCACATCTGATAATGTTTCGAACGATTATTGAATTATGACAACGCAGGGAGGAGCTTATTTTTTCGTATGAATGAACAACACATTGTAAAAATTGCAACAGACCTCGATCTGCAGGAGAAGCAGGTAAGAGCGGCAGCGCAACTTCTGGATGACGATGCCACGGTACCCTTTATCGCACGGTATCGTAAAGAAGTAACCGGCGGATTGGGTGAGGTAAATATTATCACCATTCGTGACCAGCTTGAGTACCTGCGGACACTCGATAAGCGAAGAGAGGCAATTCTGAAATCACTGGAAGATCAGGGAAAACTTACCGATGAACTGGAGGCGAAGGTTCTGGGCGCGGAGACCCTGGCGAGTCTGGAGGACATATATCTGCCGTACCGACCCAAACGGCGTACACGCGGCATGATGGCTAAGGAAAAGGGCCTCGAGCCGCTGGCCGAGAAGATTTTCAAGCAGGAAGACATGGATGTGGCGGCGGAAGCGGCCGCGTTCGTCGATCCCGAAAAAGGTGTCAAGGATATTGATGATGCCCTTGCCGGTGCACGGGACATCATTGCAGAGTGGATCAATGAAGACGGCGATGCACGGGCTGAACTCCGTGATCTCTTTGCTCGAAAAGCCGTCATTCGATCGAAGGTTATGAAGGATAAGGAAGAGGAAGGTCTCAAATACAAGGATTATTATGAGTGGGAAGAATCGGCAGCACGGGCACCCTCTCACCGCGTACTGGCTATTCGACGTGGTACCGATGAAGGATTTCTGAACTTCCATATTCTTCCGGATGAAGAAGAGGCCATTGCGATGGTGGAGCGACGGTTTGTTCTGAATGACGACTCCGCAACCGAACAGGTCCGCCTGGCGGTCACAGACAGTTACAAACGGCTCCTGTCTTCCTCGATGGAAACAGAGATTCGTCTGGAATGCAAAAAGCGGGCGGATGAAGAAGCAATTAAGGTTTTCGCTGAGAATTTAAGAAATCTGCTACTTGCCTCACCCCTCGGACAGAAGGCGGTTCTTGCGATTGACCCCGGTTATCGCACAGGCTGCAAAGTTGTCTGTCTGGACCCGCAGGGGAAACTGTTACACAACGATACAATCTTTCCCGTTCAACCGCATAATCGTACAGAGGAAGCGACTGATACGTTGAAGTCTCTTGTTGACCGGTTTCATGTCGATGCCATTGCCATCGGTAACGGTACCGGGGGCCGGGAAACAGAAACATTCTGCAAGAATATCGATTTCGGCAGGCAGGTTGCTGTCATGATGGTGAATGAAAGTGGTGCGTCGGTTTATTCGGCATCGGAGGTGGCACGGGAAGAATTTCCTGATTTCGATGTTACCGTTCGCGGTTCTGTTTCCATCGGACGGCGTTTAATGGATCCTCTCGCGGAACTGGTAAAGATAGATCCGAAGTCGATCGGCGTCGGTCAGTACCAGCATGATGTGGATCAAAAGGCCCTGAAACGATCACTTGATGATATTGTAAGCAGTTGTGTTAATGCTGTGGGGGTCGAGGTCAATACGGCAAGCAAGGAACTCTTGCGCTATGTGTCGGGACTTTCCGACAGGCTCGCCGGTAATATTGTTCTGCATCGAAATGAGAATGGGGCATTCCGATCGCGTCACTCGTTGATGAATGTTCCCGGTATGGGACCGAAAACGTTCGAGCAGGCGGCAGGTTTTTTACGGGTCGGAGGGGCGGAAAATCCTCTCGACGCATCGGCGGTTCATCCCGAAAGCTATGCTGTTGTTGAGGAAATGGCTCATGATCTCAACTGCACAGTTACCGATCTGATGAATGATTCCGGGCAGCGGGACAGGATCGATTTGAAAAAGTATGTAACCGACACGGTAGGAATGCCGACACTGACCGATATCATGGGTGAATTGGCAAAACCGGGACGCGATCCCCGGGAACAGTTCGAATTATTCACCTTTACCGAAGGCGTCAATGATATGTCCGATCTGGAGGTCGGTATGAAACTGCCGGGCGTGGTGACAAACGTGACGGCTTTCGGGGCATTTGTTGATATTGGTGTCCATCAGGACGGACTTGTCCATGTCAGCGAGTTGACTGACCGGTTTGTCCGAAATCCTCATGATGTGGTCAAGGTAAATCAAAAGGTGACGGTATCAATCATGGATGTAGATCTAAAACGGAATCGCATTTCACTGTCTATGCGGGAGAAACCGTTCGAAGCGCGGAACGAGCCCAGGCCGGAAAAGAAAGAGCGCAAAAAGAAAACCGGAGGAAAACAACCGCCGGTTCAGCAGCGCGATACAGTGAAGTCCTCGAAAAACCCGTTTTTCAATGCCTTAAAAGATTGGAAACCTTAATGCTGATACTGTTGGAGTGGTGTGCTGTTGTATAATCAACCAGCTCTGCGGCTGGAAAGGTGTATAACATTTCTCAATACCATCCGTCTATCTATTCATTTTATCTATTGGACAACTACCCTCTCTTTATGTAGAGATTTGACATCTCTCAATTCTATTATTATTTTTAATGTTACATATGTTAGAAGATGAAAGGAATCTCGCGTATATATTATGATCAATGTCCCGAAGCTGGCCTGTTGTAACTTCATTCCCGATGTGAAACAGCTCAAACAATTTGCCCTGGACCATGGATTCACCGGTGTTGACTGGAGCTTCACCCTCGACGATTTTCCTCAGAGTCCCGCTGAGGAATCGGAACTTGTAAAAACCATATCAACCCTCCATCCCCTTGAGACTCGTTATCACTGCTCATTCCGCCATGTGGATATTGGAGATGCCGATGAGGCGGAAGCGAGGAAGGCCTTGAATCTTTTCGGCCATGCGTGCCTGCTTGTTTCAAAATTACAGGGTCGTTACCTTACGATCCATGTGGGTCTCGGCCGGAATTCAACCAATCATCTCGTCTGGGAAAAAACGGTTGAAAACCTCGCAGGGCTGGTTCGCTTCGCAAATGATTTTGGTATCCGCATCTGTCTTGAGAATCTTGCATGGGGCTGGACGAGCAGGCCCCACCTGTATGAGAAGCTTGTTCGAAACACAGGCTGCTGGGCAACCATTGATATCGGTCATGCCCGGGTCAGTCCGTCAATCGAGACACAGCATTACGAACTGGAAGATTTTGTTGATCCCCATCGGGAGCGATTTTTGAATGCCCATATTTATCATGAGGAAAATGAGGATTGTCATGTGCCGCCGAAGAACGCAGAAGACCTCCGTCCTCGCCTGCAAATGTTACGGCAGCTTCCTCTCTGTGATTGGTGGGTTCTGGAATTGCGAAACGAAGAAGATCTCCTCGATACCCTTTGTGTGGTGGATGAATTCCTGAACAGTGAATTGAGTTACGATACTTGCTTTCACGGCAATTTTCTGAGTGACTCGAGGGCGGTATCTCCATCCTGATCGTTATTCTCTCATTTAAACATCGATGCCTATCGTCGAGACCAGTGTTCGTAAATCGGGAACTTCTAAATCGGGGGTTGCCTCTGCGGGCGGTGTCGCCCCGAATCCTTCTTGATCATGTCGCCGGTTAATCCATACCGTAGCAAGGCCAAGTTTTTTTGCGGGGGCAATGTCATGAAAAAGGCTCTGTGCGACATGGAGTATTTTTTCCTGTGGGATGCCGATACGTTCAATGGCATGATGAAAATTTTTTGTCGATGGCTTATATGCCTGAACCTGCTCTGCTGTTATGATCCAGTCAAATTCTATCCGCAGCTGTTTCTGTGAAAATTCGAAAAGATCATCGTCAACATTAGAGATGATGGCAAGTTTGTATCTTTTTTTCAGTGCATGCAGGGCTTCGGTAGAATCGGAAAAGGGGGGCCAGTCCCGGACAGACATGGCAAAATATTCCAGTTCCGTCGCATCAGGAGCGAAGCCGAGCTTCCGGCCGAATCCTTCCAGTACCGTCCTGAGAATTGCCTTGTAATTCATAAAATCACCTGCTTCTGCTTCTGACTCAAGCATGGCGTAAAGTTCAAGAATATCCTTATCGGACAGTTGTATATCATGTGCAGATAAAAGAGGGCGCAGGGCACGAGGAATACCGGATTCCCAGTCAATCAGAGTTCCATAACAGTCAAACGTTACAACCTCGTATTGATTGAAATTCAGCATTGTCATTCCCTCCTGTCTGATAAGATATTTGGGCGAAGTGTATAGATAAACGTATTTCCTGTCAACAAATGCTGCCATCTCATCACAGTTCAAGGAAAAGCACGTCATAGCAGGAAGTATCAGTACAGGTGTGTGATGTAATTTCGATAGAATAAGGGGAAGCGACATAAGATTACAGCCTTCCATGCCGGTTGAGTGATTACCCGATGGAAATTTTCTTTATTCTGGAAGTTGCTACTATAATTATCGTAAATGATTTCAAGTAATTGAAATGATATGCCGGAATAGATGCCGTAAACGTTTATTTCTTCACATCTTTCTGTGAACGATTATAGTACTTCTCTTGTTGTGCAAAAAGAGAGATAAAGGTATCGTCTGTTTCATTAATGTTATTAATCTTAATGTATGAAAAAAGCCATAAGCCAAAGAGAAACCATATATGAAACATGATCTTGAGAGTTATGACGGTCATACATTCAAAGAGTCTAAATAATACGAGCATTTCGTCCTCTTTTCATAAACATTGTTTATAGATTACTTGAGCAATTTATATGCCAGCGTATCAAGATTTTTCTTCACACGACAAGAATCATAAATAGTGATGTAATAACATGATGTTATGGATGTGTGATATTTTGTTGCCGGAGGGGTAATACTAGAATTCTTCAATCTTTAAAGAGAGTTGTTTTGTTAACTACATTTTTTGAAGAACAACGGCTACGAAAAACGAGAGATGAGGATTGCGTCCCCACAGGGAAAATGGGTCCTGAGTCGAATAATTGATATCAAAATGGTGTTACCTCCAAATAATGAAGCGAAAAAGGAGTGCCACTATCGAACAAAGGTGTTAAATTGTAAGAAATGTCGGTTTGTTAAATCGTGTAGATGGAATAACGACGAGATTTCTACATCTTTTCATTATACAAAGTGTTCTGTTCGCCTCTGAAGATTCTGCAGTGGCACGAGGAGGCTGTCCCATTGGATACAATCGTAAAATATTTTTTACCATGAAATAAAGACCAGCATGCTTGCGATATGTGACATATCCTGTTACGTTTACAAATAATTACGACAAGATGCTCAAAAGTACTTATAACAATAGATTGGAGTGCATACATGATACGTCGACGGTACGGGATATATTTTTCTCTTGTCGGGGTCTTCTGTCTTATAGTGAGTGGATGTGGTTTATTTGTAGATTGCATTCCACGGGGTCAGATAAAATCACCAACGGAGCTGGATCACTTTATCAAGGTTGACAATGTTAATTACCACTATAGATCGTATCCGGGAGATGGTGAATCTATCGTTCTGCTCCATGGTTTTGCTTCATCCACCTATACGTGGGATGATCTGGCACCGTGCCTTCAGGCCGAGGGATACCATGTGTGGTCACTTGATATGAAGGGATTCGGCTGGACCGATAAACCAAGGGACGCACGGTATGATCCGATAACTCTTATGGAAGATGTCAATAAGTGGATGGACGCTATGGATTTAAGCAACGTTATCTGTATCGGCAACTCGCTGGGGGGTGCCGTCACGGCACTCCTGGCCCTCGAGCATCCTGAACGAATCAAAAAAATGGTACTCATTGATTCAGCCGGGTATCCCATGAAACCACCACTGATTATACGGATGGCACATTTACCTCTTTCGGGGAGTTTTATGAAGCTGTTCTTCGGTCGCTGGATGGTTCGATGGAATCTGAAAGAAGTTTTCTATCATGAAGACGGAGTAACGAAGGAAAAAGTAAATGCGTACTACGACAGGATGTGTACGGAAAATGCCCTGTATGCTCAGATTAACGTCGCGCGCTCGGTTAACTTTGACCTCTTTGATCACTATATCAAGCGTGTACCACAAATTATGTCAGAAGCGCTGATTATATGGGGGAAAAATGATGCGTGGATACCTCTTGAGATCGGTTATAAGTTCAAGAAGGATCTTATCTCTGCCACCATGATGGTCATACCTGAATGCGGGCATATGCCGCAGGAGGAATATCCTCAGAAAACGGCACAATACATACTGGATTTCATTAAAGGGGAGGATTGTCGATAACTTACCTTGCCCTGCCGGTGAAGGTTTGTATGAAGTCTGGCTTTCGGAAATTTTATCCGACCGGATGATTTTGTAAGAGGTTATGAAAATAAGAAAGGAGCAATTGTATGGCACTTTTTCTTGTCCAGCACGGTAAAAGCCTGCCTAAAGAGGTTGATGCCGATCGCCCATTGTCGGAAGAGGGGAAAGAGACGGTGGCACGAATTGCTGGAGTGGCAGCGGATTATAATGTTTTTGTTTCGATGATCAAACATAGTGGTAAGATGAGGGCGAAACAAACGGCAGACATTATGGCATCATTTCTGAAGCCTGCAAAGGGGGTTCAGGAAACAAGTGGTTTAGATCCGATGGATGATGTGGCGGCTGTTGCAGAGGAACTAACCGGAGAAGAGGATGAGATGCTGGTGGGACATCTGCCTTTCATGGAGCGTATCGTATCTTATATGATAACGGGTTCTATTGAGACAACCGTCTTCAAATTTCAAAATGGCGGTATTGTATGCCTCGATAGAGATCAGGATACGGGATCATGGTATATCAAGTGGGCGCTTATGCCTGAAATACGATAAGTTATACCTTGCGAAAGATATGCGATGAGCCTTCAAACGGTACCAGCTCAGCTGTTTCAAAAGGAAGCTTTTCATGACTACCGATGATAAGGAAACCACCGCGGGTGAGGCTTTCCAGGACTCTCCGGAAGGCAGGTTCCTTGATTTCCCGTCGATAATATGTAAGCAGGTTGTTTCGTAAAAAAATGATCTGAAACTTTTTCGGAGGCGGCGCCTCTTTCGTAAGATCATAGATCTCCCACCGGATTGCCTTTTTTGCCTCGTCGATTATTGTATAGGTTGTCTTATCTTCGGATGGACATAAGTATTTCTCAATGATGGTTTCCGGCATTTCTTTGAGGGCGTTCCGGGCGTATATTCCTTCTCTGGCCTTATTCAGATAATCCGGGTTGATATCGGTTGCCCACACGTGAATCTGAGGCAGCTGACCAAGCGTATCGCCAAGGATCATCCATATGATAATAAAGCTGTAAGCCTCCTGTCCCAGAGCGCATCCTGCCGACCACACCTGAACGCTCTGATCGTATTGACTGATAATGTGAGGTATAATAATTTTTTCCAGTGTTTTCCATACGTGCCGGTCCCGGAAAAATCGGCTGATGGAGACGGTCAGCAGCTGCTCGGCGTCGTTCTTGAATACAGGGTTGGTATCCAGGATCGCGAGATAGTCATGTATGGTGTGACATTCCAATTCCTGCATGTGCCGGCTGATTCGCTTTTTAACGCCTTTTCTTACTTTGCGATAACCGTTCCATGACCGGCCGAATCGATCCAGGAGTTGACGAAATTGATGATCATTCATACTATAATGTTATGAAACCTCAAATATTTATTGGAACATCAGGCTGGAATTACAAGCACTGGAAGGGCATTTTTTATGATGCCGACTGTCCAAAATCTCAATGGCTGGATTTTTATGCCCGATATTTCTCAACGGTCGAGGTCAATGCCACGTTTTATCGTTTACCCAGTCCCGAAACGTTTGAAAACTGGAGGCTCAGAACGCCTGATAATTTTCTCTGGGCCGTGAAGGCAAGCAGATACATCACACATGTAAAAAGGCTCAGAGAACCGGATGATTCTCTTGCACGGTTTTTCGGTGTCGCACGATTCCTTAAGGAAAAGCTCGGACCTGTTCTCTTTCAACTACCCCCGAGTCTCGTTTTTGATGAACGGGAGGCGGCTAAGTTTTGCAGATCCGTGGTTCCATACAACCATCGTTGTGTCATGGAAGTTCGCCATCCGAGCTGGCTTGAGGATACTGCTCTTGCACTGCTTGAAAATAACAATATTGCCCTCTGTGTTTCCGATACGGCGGGTCGGTACCCGTATTGTGAAGCGATTCCCGCTGATTTTGTGTATATTCGTCTCCATGGTTCTCGGAAATTGTATGCGTCGGACTACACGGAAGAGGAATTAACGGCCTGGGCCCGGAAAATCGAGAAATGGGACAGGGATACCTACCTTTATTTCGATAACGATTTCGAAGGATATGCACCGAAAAACGCCATCAGATTGAAAGAAATTTTAGCACGTTCTTGAATCGTCACTGACCGTGCAATCTGTATGATTTATGATACCCCTTCCCGGTGATGAGACCGCCTGTTGTTCCCGAGATAGAGCCCGAATAAATATGGTTTCTGACAGAGAAAGGCAAGGGCCTGATGCCGCACTTCTTCTTCGGCAAAATTTATACTGTAGCGGAACGTTTCGTAGTCGAAGGTAATGCTGCGGGCAAAATACAGGGGTTTGAGTGCATTGATAATATCCCGTTTTCCTTCCTCGGACGCACCGTCAAAAAGATAAAAGAGACTGTAAACAATATGCGACCAGAGCAGGATATCAACATCATAATAATCCATTTCATGCATATGATTGATTATTTCATAGGCATACGGGTTCAGGTATCGTTTTACCAGGTCATGGTAGCTTTCATATTCTTTCCGGCAGTCTCCCTTCAGCTTTACAATGTCGATTGAAAGGGACTGTGGTTCCGACATTTTTTCCAAACCGTAGCGGTCGACAGTTCGGATATGATTCCGCCATATGGTATCCGAATCTTTGTCAACGATCTCTTCTAACCATCGTGATCGATATCGATGAAGTGTTGTAAACAGTGTGTAAATAACTTCTTCAAACATCTGCCCCAATTTCGGAGCACTGGCATTGTGGACCTTTGACCCCAGACCTGTCTGGCAGACCTTGAAATCACCGAACAGGGCATTCAGAGACATGAAGATGTCTATACCGTATTGTCGCGTTGTGTCGTTCCACTCCTGCCCAAGCCAGTATGAACACAAGCGTCGGGAAAAGGCAAAATCGCCGCCGATAGGCTGACGGACATCGAGACCGGCGAGGGAAAAGACGAACGGATAACACAGATGATTCGTTATCGTTCCATCAAACTGATGTCTCGAATAGAGGGGAGTGACAAAATCATTGCCGTCTTTCACGGGGTGACCGAGGTGTTGTATCCATTCCGGCGTGATTGACCGGAGATCGGCATCGACGGCAATGATGATCCTGGCCCCTGCATTCCTGCAGAAATGAAAGAGGTTCCAGAAATTGTTTCCTTTCCCCTTCACACCCTCAGGTGTGGAAATGTATTTTTTATCTATGCCCCGGGGAATCTCAGCTGACAGAAATGCTCCCTGTGTATCATCAGGACTATGGTTGTCGACATTGACGATAACATTCCTGGTGTCAGGAAAGTATTTCTTGAGACCCTGACCCGCCATAGTAACAACATGACCGATTGTCTGTGATTCATTGTATGAAGGTATGCCCACAACTACATCGTATTTATGTGCTTCCATGCCTGTTCCCCTTTTATGATTTAGGACAATCCAGTTGCGATAAAGCTAACACAAAGTCACGGTGGATTACAAGGTTATAAATCGGTAGAAACATTCAAGAAGTTAAATATGAAGCATGATATCATCAGGAAAGCTCATGGATGAGAGTATTGTAAATCTCTCCGGTTCTACGGGGACGAAAGAAGGTAATGATCCGACAGTTCAGTCAGACCGTCACATCATCCGTTACTCTGATAAATCATTTGACTCTGTCGTTCTGCCTCCCGTATAGTTCTTTGTAATAACAGAAAGGGAGTGAACAACCTATCGTGAAAGTCCTTTTAAATTCGGGTTTTTCAGATGTCCCGGTTCCATCACCGTATGACGTGGAAGATGTTTTCAATTTTCATAAAACGCTGCCCGGTTATGCACCGACACCGCTTATTTTTTTGAATCAAGCGGCACGAGCTCTTGGCGTTGAGAGTATACTGGTCAAGGATGAGGGTAAGCGCTTCGGGTTGAAGGCATTCAAGGCGCTTGGTGCATCATATGCGGTTTTTTGTCTGCTTCGTGAGCGAAGTGGTGGTATTCTTACCCCTGACGAGTTTCTTACGGAAAAAGGACGGCAGCTTTCAGAGGATGTCACGTTTTCCTGTGCAACAGACGGCAACCATGGCCGTGCAGTGGCCTGGATTGCACGGCTACTCGGAAGACCCGCGGTGATTTTCATGCCACAGGGTTCAGTGCCGGCTCGAATTGAAGCAATCGAGTCAGAAGGAGCCGAGGTTATTGTTGTTGAGGGGGGGTACGATGAGGCTGTCAGGTGCGCTGCAGCGGGGGGTGAATGTGGAAAACATCTGGTTATTGCTGATACGGGATATCCCGGCTACATGAATATTCCTCGATATATACAATTAGGATATCTGACGCTGTTTCGGGAAGTATCTCTGCAGCTCAGGGATCAAGGAGAGCGATCGCCGGATCTTGTGTTCCTTCAAGCAGGTGTTGGTGCTTTCGCTTCCTCAGCGGCCTTATTTTTCAGCGATCCGTCACGAGATCCTCGTTTGATTTCCGTTGAACCAATAGCCGTCGACTGTCTCTTCCGCTCTGCCGAAGCGGGTGACGGTCAGCCCCATTCTATCGAATCAGCAGGGCAAACCATTATGGCGGGACTGAACTGTGAAACGCCATCCCATACGGCGTGGCCCTTGATCCGTGATCGATTTAATGCATTTGTCTCAATAGAAGATCATTATGCAGCAGAAGCCATGCAGCGATTGGCAGTTGAAGGAGTGGTCGCCGGTGAGTCGGGTGCTGCGGGTTTGGCGGCTCTGATTGCACTGCGCAAGGGAAAACCGGAATTTCTCAAAGAAAAGCTCAGGGTGAATCATACAACGCGGATTCTTGTTATCAATACGGAGGCTGACACCGATCCTGATGGATATTATCGGATTGTCGGAAAGACGGCTGATGAAGTCGAGGGCATTACGTAGAGAGATGTCGAGACAGCCCTCATTCAGGATTTTTACTTCCTTTCAGAAGGAATGGCATGAGTCGGGATAACGATAACAATAAATGGGACTGTTGTTGAGTGATGAATCAGGATACAATACCGTGAGATGTTTCCAACCCGGAAGAGGAAAGTTGCATGATACAACCCGGGTTCCAGGTTTCAGTTCGTTCTCGAGTTTTTGTGCCAGTCTCTTCATGACATCGGGAAACAGGTAGCAGAAGATAACATCTGCGTCGCCGATGTAAACATTCCAGAAATTCTTGCACCGGACGGTAACGCCTTTTAATCGCAGAGTACGAATCCGTGCCATTGCATACGCCAGGGGATTTACCTCGAATCCTAAAGCACGGACCCCATAACGCTTCTTTGCTTCACTGAGAACCCTTCCATCACCACAGCCGATATCGACGAGAGTCTGGCTTTCCCTCATGGGTACCGCATCGAGAAATGTTTTCACTCTGATAAAAGCCGAGGGATGAAACATGGCACCACGGGTGATTTTGTAAACCGATAGAATGGAAAGGACGAACAAGAGTTTTATAAAAATGAGACTTCCGATGACGGAGAGAGTAATAAGAACCCAATTCGGCATATGTTATTCTGTTCCTCCGTAATTCATAATTTATTTTTCCATAGTAAGAGGGATTACTTCCAGGAGTTCGATGTGATAGGTTAGGTCCTTCCCGGCAAGTGGGTGGTTTCCGTCCAGCATGATTGTATTATCGGTAATATCAATGATGGTAACATTCATGACCTCTCCTTCTTTCAGATGAACTTGCATTACCGATCCCAGCTGAAGCTTCGTGTCAGGAGGAATACGGGATCTCGGAATGGTCACTATGAGATCTTCTCTCCGATGACCATAGGCATCTTCCGCCGCGATTGTCAACGTTCGGGTATCTCCTTCATTCATTCCGATCACGGTGTTTTCAAACCCTGGAAGGACCATCTTCCGGCCGATAGTAAATTTTAAGGGTTCCTTGCCGATGGACGAATCAAATAACGAGCCGTCGGCAAGAAAACCCTTATAATGCACCTTAACCGTGTCGCCTGGTTTTGCTTGTACCATTATGTACCCTTATGATCGGATGTGGCGGTAACATTGATCATTCACGACCGTTTACACTCGATATGTGTAACAGACCTGACTTTCTTGTTTCCGGCCTGTGGTCTATGCTGCGGAACGATGAAGCCGACTGTTTGTTTCTTTATGCTGCCCCGACAGCATCAGAATAACATTGCTTCTAACCAGATAATTCGATTTTTTACAAGTGGGAAATG
>JAFGQS010000018.1 GCA_016935565.1 Deltaproteobacteria bacterium | reverse complement strand
TTGTATCACCTGAGTTAAGAGTTACTTCCCCTCTCAATTCCGACGGATCCGTTAAATTGATTGAAACACGATCATGTACAACGCGGGCGTTGATTATCCCTGCCAGAGTTTCAAATGACAGAGAAGAACCTGCAATACCATGTTCGACGGCAAATCTGGCAGCACATCGTGCACCATTTCCGCACATCTCTGCTTCACTTCCGTCGGCATTGAATATCCTCAGCCTGAAATCTGCAACCGTGCTCGGCTCAATCACGAGCAAACCGTCGGCACCAATCGAGGTGTGGCGCTCACACCATTGGGAAGCACATTCTTTCCAATTAAGATGATTAGAGCCCAATCTATTGTCGAGAACAATAAAATCATTACCATGTCCCGACATTTTGCTGAAACTGATCGCTTCGTCTCTCTCTTTAAATAAATCCATGATGTCACCTCAACGTTTCTAAACGTTTACAAAAGTGATTTACAGTCTTCAATTCAGCAATATCGGTGCCATCATCGATATTTTCCCGAACATAATATATATTATCGATATCTTTATTACTATTCTTGTTCAGAATCCCATGGGACTGCAATACAACACATACCATAGTCTACATTTCTGTAGGATTCAGAGATGACATCTACTTTTATGTGAGAACGTGATCGGAGATAATAGTCAAAAAAGAAAAGGAGCTATGTAACAATACTCTGTCAAATGAGATGAATTATACGCCCTCAGCAGCCAGCCGGCACGGTAAGTAACAAAACAGCCCCTCCTGTCAGAGCTGCATGAACCCATCCGCTCATGTCAAAATCCAAGTGCCGGAACACTGGACAGAATTTGTGAAACACGATATTATCATCCGGCACCACGTATCGGTTTGCATTACATCATTACATAATGTCATCATGACTCTTCACCACCTGTAGGGGCAGCATAAGGTGGAAAGGAGTTGTCTGACGTTCAGCGAACACAGGAGAAATCACGATGAGCAAAAATGAACCCATTTTTCGTGTCGCGGGAATTCAGATGTCACCCGTTCTTTTCGATCGGGACGGGACCACGGAAAAGGTCATCACCCTGATTGAGCGATGTGGTACTGAGGATATCCGACTTGCCGTTTTTCCTGAGACCATTATTCCCAGCTACCCCTACTTTGCCATGGTTAATCCCCCGGTTACAATGGGAAAACTTCTCGGCAAATTATACGATCAGGCCGTGGAGATTCCTGGACCTGTTACAGAATCCGTGGGTGCAGCCGCGGCTAAATCCGGGACGGTCGTTGTACTCGGTGTTAACGAACGTGATGGATGCAGCCTCTACAACACCCAGATCATATTTGATTCTGATGGCATGCTCCTCGGCAAAAGACGAAAGATCATGCCCACCTATTATGAACGCATGATCTGGGGCTGGGGAGACGGGAGTGGTTTGACCACGTATGAAACTGCCGTGGGACGTATCGGAGCGCTGATCTGCTGGGAGCACTACATGCCTCTTGCCCGTTACACCCTCATTGCCAAGGGGGAACAGATCCACTGTTCCCATTTTCCCGGGTCCATACTTGGCGAACATATGTCCCATCAGTTGGATGCCGCCATCCGTCATCACGCCATGGAATCAGGGGCTTTTGTAGTCAATGCCACCTGCTGGATGGATGAAAAGCAGCGGGCTGAAATCACGTCAGATGAGGACTTGATGGATCTCTTACAGGGAGGAATCTGTACGGCTGTCGTATCGCCACAGGGCAGGTATCTGGCCGGACCGCTTCCGGAGGGAGAGGGAATGGCCGTCGCTGAAATCAATCTGAGCCATATCATACGTCAAAAAAGCTTGCTCGATACGGCCGGGCACTACGCAAGGCCCGACATCTTCAGGTTCACAGTGGACAGCACACCCAGAAAGGTATTGGAAGAAACGGCAAACAGTTTCGAACTATCACAGGAAGCCGCACAGGCAAAAGCCGAGATCCGTGAAGAAAAGGATCTGCAAGAAAAATAGAAAATTCACAGTTCGTTACCCTGTATTTATGTCCTTATCCCGGATGAACGCTTCGATCATCCTGTAGGCCACATCATCAGTAAATTGTTGTGGCGGATGTTTGCAAAAATATGCACAGGGTGCAGTCAGAATTCCACCTTGTTTACGATTCAGTGCAAGTTTGGTACAGCGGATGGCATCGATCACTATCCCTGCTGAATTGGGCGAATCTTCAACGGAAAGTCGCAGTTCAAGATTCATCGGTACATCACCAAACAATTTTCCTTCCATGCGCAGGAAACAGACTTTGTTATCTTTTTGCCAAGCTACATAATCACTCGGACCGACATGAATGTTCTCATCTTTAAGTCGTTTAGCCGCAACAGACTGCACAGCCTCGGTTTTGGATTCTTTCTTGGAAATCAGCCGGGCACGGTTTAACATGTTCAGAAAGTCCGTATTGCCACCGGTATTCAACTGATACGTCCGTTCCAGCTTAACACCCCGTTTATTAAACAGATCGGTGAGGACTCTGTGTACAATGGTAGCACCCAGCTGCGCCTTGATATCATCACCGATAAGCGGGAGATTCTTTTCTTTAAACCGCTGTGCCCATTCCGGATCACTGGCAATAAACATCGGCATGTTGTTCACAAAGGCAACGCCCGCTTCCAAAGCGCAACCAGCATAGAACCGGGTTGCCTCTTCGGAACCGACAGGAAGGTAATTCAACAGAATCTCAGCACCTGAATTCTGCAGGACCTTTACTGTTTCCGACTTTGTCGGCTCAGGTTCCCCGGCAAGGACAAAGGTGTATTGGTCTGCATAGTTTTTCATATGGCCGGAGAAACCGTCCAGGATTTTACCCATTCGGACTTTAACCCCGGTTTTTGGAATATCTGAACAAAAGACGGTGGTACAATTAGGTTTGGAAAAGATGGCTTCATTCACATCCAGTCCAACCTTTCGTTCGTCAATATCAAATGCCGCAACAACTTCGATGTCTTCAGGGGTATAACCGCCGATTTCCCAGTGCATCAGACCTACAGCATCATCCTCGGATTTGTTTTTGTAGTAATGAATGCCCTGAATCAGCGAACTTGCACAATTTCCGATACCAACGATTGCTACTCCGATTCTAGTCATAATGATCTATTATACCTCCTTTTCTTAAAAAGTTACCTGCTTTGTATGAAGGTACAACAAGGTACTTGTAAGCTAATATGAAAAAGATTGTACAACATATTTTACACCATCTTAGCATGTGGCCATACGTGGCCTAACGGGCGCGAAACAGGCTGTGCCTCTCTCGAAGTGAATAAAAACTTGTTTTTTTATGACATGAGCATGAGGCATAATCACGCCGAAGGTGGTATGTCAGCTTCACTCAGCCAGGCCACATCAATGAAAAACCACCTTTTCTTAGAAGGATACGGAGGTTTCTTAAGGCGGTCCATACCTGCCTCTCGCCATTTAAAAAATTCTTATGAAAAGTAATGTTATACTTACAATAACAATATGTAATTAAAGGCAAAATCAAATATTTGTCAAGGACTAATTTTATTTCTCACTGAATCGTATCTCGGCTGTGAATCTATAGAACCCGACTGGTCTTGTGCCTGCTTGAAAAATATAACACCTTGTTTAATTTAAAACTTTCTTTTAAGATTGACAAAACGTGTGTGAAAGCTTAGAAACTTCGTTTTTCACATAATCTTTTTGGAACCAGGGTAAGATGGATACCAAAAGTGTTCTCATCGGTGTCAGCGGCGGTGTCGACAGCGCAGTTGCCGCGTATTTGCTTAAAGAGAAAGGCTACCGTGTGGAAGGCCTGTATATATATAACGGTTTCCCGAACCGGGCCGAAGATGATGCGGTCCGCGTTGCCGAAAAACTCTCGATCCCCCTTCACCGGATCGATATAGCCGGGTCATTCAAGAAGGACATCGTTGATTATTTCGTAGCTGAATACAGTGCAGCCCGGACACCCAACCCATGTGTTGTGTGTAATAAGAAGATCAAGATTCACTATCTCTTCAATGAAGCAAAAAAGAGAAATCTCGATTATATTACCACCGGCCATTACGCACGCATCGAGAACCTGGGCGGAACCAACGGTCTCAGGCTCGGTCGGGGAAAGGACAGGAAGAAAGACCAGACTTACTTTCTCTTTCAGCTCGGACAAAAGGAATTGAGCAAACTGCTTCTTCCCAACGGAGGCATGACAAAGGACGAGGTCAAACAGATCGGGTCCGATCTTGGTTTCGGGTTTTTGACCGAACGGGAAAGCCAGGAAATCTGTTTTATCCCGGATGATGATTACAGAGGATTCATAGAAAAAGATCACAATTTCCAACCAGGGAATATTGTCACTGCAAAGGGCGACATTGTAGGAAAACACCGGGGCATTCATTCCCTGACGATCGGTCAGCGGCGGGGTCTCAACATTGCATCGGAGCGCCCCTATTATGTTCTTGCAATCGACAAAGAGAGAAATGAGGTTATTGTCGGCCGCGATGAAGACCAGTATTGTAAAGGATTGATCGCCCGAAACGTCACCTGGGCCTCCCAGATCTATTCGGCAGCAACCACTATCAGGGCCACCACGCATATAAGATACCGCCACCGGGGTGCGGCTTCCGAAATTACCGTTCCCCCGCCGGTCAATGGGAAGAAGTATAGTGCAGACACCGTCTATGTCCGGTTTGATATCCCGCAGAAGGCTATAGCTCCCGGTCAGGCTGCCGTCTTCTATCAGGGAGATATCCTGATCGGTGGCGGATGGATTGTTAAGGGGGTGCAGAGTGACTAAAGTTGCCCTGGCCACCCTCGGCTGTAAGGTAAATCAATACGAGTCGGCGGGATTAATTGAAGCACTGAAAAAGAAGGGATTCATCCATGTTCCCTTCAATACCAGTGCCGACATTTACATCGTCAACACCTGTACGGTTACGGGCAAAACGGATTATCAATCACGACAGTTGATCAGGAGAGCCCACCGAATAAATCCTTCGGCATCAATCATTGCGACCGGATGTTATGCCCAGGTTGCCTCCGGAGATCTTGCCGTTCTTCCCGGTGTGAGGGCGATTGTAGGAACAGAGCACAAAGAAAACATTCCTGATATGATTCATACTATGACGGACGTGGAACAACAAATCATTGTCAGTGATATCGGTTCGAAAAAGAAATGTACCGGCCTTACCGTCAGTGAATTCCTCGGCCACACGCGGGCGTTCCTCAAGATTCAAGACGGATGCGATGCCTTCTGCAGTTACTGCATCATTCCCTATGCACGGGGACGCAGCAGGAGCCTTCCTGAAGAAGAAGTTATGAAGCAGATCGAAACGTTGAGCGGCTCGGGATACCGGGAAATCGTCCTGACGGGGATTCACCTGGGAAACTATGGCCACGATTTGTCGCAACAAACCAGCCTGTTAAATCTTCTGGAAAAGATCGAACAGAGTCAGGCGGTCGAACGACTGCGACTCAGTTCTATCGAACCGATGGAGGTAACGGACGAACTCATCGATTATATGAAGGCTTCACAGACAATCTGCCGGCATATTCACATACCCCTGCAGTGCGGTGACGATGCAGTGTTGCAATTGATGAACAGGAACTATACCGCCGACCGGTTTCGAGAACGGATAGAAACAATTATGGACGCAATTCCCGAGATTGCCATCGGGATTGATGTCATGGTGGGGTTTCCAGGTGAAGGAGAACGTGAATTCAACAACACACGAACGTTTATTGAACGTTTGCCCGTGGCTTATCTCCACGTCTTCCCCTATTCTCAGCGTCCCGGAACGGCTGCATTGACTCTTCAGGGACAGGTACGGGAGTCTCTGAAAAAAGAGCGAGGAAAGTTATTGCGGGATATTGGAAAGAAAAAAAGAATGGACTATAATGCAAAATTTATTGGAAAGGAACTATCCGTTTTAGTTGAAGACACAAAAGACAGAGAAACGGGCCTCATGAAAGGTTTTTCAGATAATTATATACCTGTCCTGATTTCGAATGGTAATCGTTCCATGGCAAATCACATTGTCACAATTGTAGCAGACAATACAGAGGGAGGAAAGATACGTGGACACAAGATCGAAACTTCCGAATGAGAGGATCGAACATCTCAAGGTCCTTGAAGGTCTTGTTTCGTACACATTCAAGAATATGATGTTGCTGCATACCGCCCTGACTCACCGATCATTTGTAAATGAAAACCAGGACCTGAACTACCGGGACAATGAACGGCTGGAGTTTCTTGGCGATGCCGTTCTCGAACTGTGCATCAGTGACGTATTGATGAAACAATTCCCGGAATATAACGAGGGAGAACTTTCAAAGGTGCGGGCGTCTGTCGTCAATGAACAGCCGCTGGCAAAACTGGCGGAAAAATTTCGTATCGGTAACTTCATCCTCCTTGGTAAGGGAGAAGAGGCTTCGGGAGGACGGCACAAATATTCCATTCTGTCAAACGCCTTCGAGGCTGTTATTGCAGCGATTTACCGTGATGGGGGATTTGAGAAGGTCCTTTCATTTATTGCCAGGGCTTTTCAGCCCCTCATTAGAGAATGGACCGAAGATCCGTTTCATCACGACTACAAAACATCCCTTCAGGAATTGAGTCAGAGTAAATATAAGATTGTTCCAAAATACAGTCTGATTCACGAATACGGTCCCGACCATAACAAAATCTTCGAGATACAACTGACCATTCCAGACATCATTACGGCACGAGGGTCCGGAAGAAGCAAGAAAGAAGCCGAACAAAATGCGGCACACAACGCCTTGAAAAAACTCGAAGAGCGTTACCACGACGAAACGTAGTTCGAGACATATTAAGCAGGAATTATCATGTGTCAAAAAATCATTCCCATTTTCGTTATGTATCGAGGATGCCCCCATCGCTGTATTTACTGCAACGAACGGATCACCGCCGGAAATCATCCCGACAGGATTACCGGAGATATGTTTCGAAACATTGTCGACAAATGTCTGAAAACAATGAACCGGAACACGGAAAGCATCCAGATCGCGTTTTACGGTGGTAATTTTACCGGCATTGATAAAAATTACCAGACTGAGCTGCTCGAAGCGGCGGAAGCATATATACAAGGCGGTCCGATAGACTCAATCAGGATCTCAACACGACCCGATTACATCGACCCCGATCGGGTAAAGCTCCTGAAGCAACACTCTGTAACAACAGTCGAAATTGGAGCACAGTCCATGGTTGACGAGGTTCTGACTCTTTCAGAGCGGGGACATACATCGGATGATGTAAGAAACGCGGTGGGCATCTTACAAAACAGCGGATTTAAAACGGGCATCCACCTCATGGTGGGACTTCCTGGTGATACGGAAGAACGGTTCCAATACACGGTAGAAGAAGTGATACGCCTTCATCCCGATATGGCACGAATTCATCCAACGATCGTCTTTCGAAATACTGCGCTGGCAGAAATGTATGCAGAAGGCTACTATGAACCCTTGACTTTGCCCGATGCCGTCAGGTTGTGTAAATATGCCCTCGGGAAATTCGAGACGGCACGTATTCCCGTCATCCGGCTCGGTCTCCAGACGACAAGCGAAATGGAAACGACAGGAAGCATTGTTGCAGGACCCTATCATCCTGCGTTTAGATCCCTCGTCAGCGGGTCCATTTTCCTCGACATGGCATCATACCTTTTAACATTGGCCCAGCCCCGGAAGGAAGAAGTGACGTTCCGGCTTCACCCGAAGGACGTTTCTGATTTTCGCGGCATGAAGAATAAAAATACTGTTACGCTCAAAGAGCGCTTTGACATACCATTAATCTCGATCAGAGAAGATTCAAAACAGGAAAGGGGCTCTCTCGTTCTGGTGATTAATGGAGAGAAAAATAAAACTTTCAGAATTTCAAATGTCGAGATCCAAAGTCCAAATCAAATCCAAAACACCGGGTGTTAAAAAACATTTCTATCATGATGAGCTTTGATATTTATTTAGCATCCGGCATTTGAAATTATACGTTCGCATCAAGGAGTCAGCTTTGTTTAAATCAGGTTTTGTCGGAATTATCGGAAAACCCAATGTGGGAAAGTCAACCCTTTTTAACTGTATCATCGGCGAGAAAGTTGCCATCACGACCCACAAACCGCAAACGACGAGAAACAGGATCGTTGGAATTAAAAACTCCGACAGGGGACAAATCATATTTCTCGATACGCCGGGCATACACCGGGCAAAAACACCGTTGAATAGCTATATGGTATCAACAGCGTTCAATACCTTTGCCGACGTGGATGTCATTCTCTTTATCGTCGATGCGGAAACTCCTTTCGGTGAGGAGGATGTCCTTATTGTCAACTCGATGAAAAATACGACAGTTCCGGTCATCCTGCTGATCAATAAGATTGACCTCGTTGAAAAGGAGAGGCTCCTTCCGCTGATTGACGAGTTAAAAGATCTGCATTCTTTCAGGGATATAATTCCTCTCAGTGCATTGAAGGAATTTAACGTGGACACCCTCGTCAACGTGATATGGAATTTATTGCCGGAGGGACCGAAATACTTTCCCGACGATATGTACACCGACAGTTCCGAACGGTTCATCGCTGCAGAGATAATAAGGGAAAAAGTGATGTTGCTGACCCATCAGGAAATACCCTATTCAACGGCCGTCGTTCTGGAAGCCTTTAAAGAAGATGAAAAAAGAAATTTAATCCGCATGCGGGCGACTATCAATGTGGAAAAAAATTCACAAAAGGGTATCATTATCGGGAAAAAGGGAAGTATGCTGAAAGAAATCGGGAAACAGGCCCGACTGGAGATGGAAAAATTCTTCGGTACGAGAATTTTTCTGGAGTTATTTGTTAGAGTGAGCAAAGATTGGACTCGTAACGAAAGAATGCTCACAGAACTGGGATACAAAATTGGCAAATAGTGTCAACTATCAACGATCAGCGCAGGTGTTCTTGAATTGTCAAAAGGTTCGATTTTCAGCTGAGAGCTGAAGGCTGACAACTGAAAGCTAAAAGAATGAACACTTTGAAACCAATTATTGCCATAGTGGGACGACCGAACGTGGGAAAATCCACCCTGTTCAATCGTCTCTCATTACATAAAAAAGCCATCGTCATTGATCAGCCCGGTGCCACGCGGGACAGAAATTACACCGATTCGGAATGGAATGACAAGTTTTTTACCCTCATCGACACGGGGGGATTCGAACCCGTCTCCATGGAAAGAATGCTCATTCAAATGCGTGAGCAGACCAACCTTGCTATCGAGGAGGCCGATGCGATTATTTTTCTCCTGGACGGCAGAGAAGGCTTGACACCGTCAGATGTAGAAATTGCGAATATCCTGAGAAAAACACGAAAGCCCGTCTTTTATGCCGTCAACAAAATCGACGGACTGAAGCATGAAGACCTTTCATATGATTTTTACCGGTTGGGCGTCGAACGCCTTTATACCATTTCTGCACAGCATGGCGGGATCGGTGTTGGAGATCTGATGGACGATGTTGTTGCATGTCTCCCGTTATCAGACGTAATCGATGAGGAAGATGAGCGAATAAAAATTGCCGTGATCGGAAAGCCGAATGTGGGAAAGTCGTCACTTATCAATAAAATACTGGGATACGAGAGAACGATCGTAAACCCGGTACCGGGAACAACGAGAGACGCCATCGACACGCCTTTTGAATACAACCACCGGAAGTATCTGCTCATCGATACGGCCGGAATACGGCGGAAGAGCAAAGTCAGCCTTCGTCTCGAACAATACACCGTCATTGAAGCAGTCAAAACTCTCAACCGCTGCAATGTAGCCCTGATACTGATAGATGCCACGGAAGGTATAACCGAGCAGGACACAAAAATAGCGGGGCTTGCATACGAAAGAGGGGTTATCTGTATCATCGTTCTCAACAAGTGGGATCTTCTCGAAAAAGATGACAGCACTATCGGGAAACACGTCCGAACGATAAAGGATAAATTGAAATATCTCGATTTTGCTCCCATTGTATCGCTATCAGCCCTTACGGGGCAGAGGATATTCAGGATATTCGAACTGATCGAATCTACGTACGATCAATATACGACGAGAGTTCCTACCGCTGAGCTCAACAATAAAGTCCGTGAATTCATAAGCATATTTCCCCCACCCCGTTATCGAAACAGACCCCATAATTTCAGCTATGTTACTCAGACCTCGGTGAAACCTCCCACGTTTGTCTTCTTCGTCCGTGAACCGAAAGGTATTCATTTTTCATATCGGCGTTACCTTGCAAACAAGATACGTGAAGAACTTAATTTTGATCAGGTACCGATCAGACTGATTTTCAGAAAAAAAAGTGGTTCGAAACAGGGATAAAGAACTGCTTAAATACAAAATATTGTTTGACTAAAGAATGTTTTTCATGGTAGAAATCCTACATTTTACAGGGTTTTCAGCTTACAATAACAATTTAACATTTATGCTTAAGGAGGGCACAGTGGTATGAGGAAATTATTTATTTGCTTCGTGGCTTTGTCTTTAGTTTTTTGTTTTGCGGGGCCCACTTTCGCTGCAAAGGGTACTGTCAAGATTGGTGTTTATCTGCCGATGACCGGCCCGGTCGCGGCTTACGGTCAGATGGAATGGGCGGGCGTGCAGACCGCTAACAAAATTATGCCGACGGTTCTCGGCAAAAAAGTAGAGCTATTTCTCGTTGATACGAAAAGTGATAAGATCGAAGCAGCTAATGCCGTCGACAGGCTTATCAAAAAGAATAAGGTTCACGCGATAATCGGTGAAGCGATCAGCGGGAACACCCTGGCAGGGGGTCCCATTGCCGATAAGGCTAAAATACCGATGGTCTCTCCGACCGCTACGAATCCTCTGGTCACTCAGAACAGGGAATATGTCTTTCGTGTCTGTTTTATCGATCCTTTTCAGGGAGAAATGGCAGCCAAATATGCTGCTGAAAAACTCGGAGCAAAGAAAGCAGCCATTCTTGTAGACATTGCTCAGGATTACTGTGTCGGATTGGCAAATTTCTTTGCCAAGAGCTTTATAAAGCATGGTGGGAAGGTCGTTGCTACAGCATACTGCCAGACGTTAGATCAGGATTTTACGGCGCAGCTCTCTTCAATCATGGCAGCAAAACCGGATGTCCTCTATATGCCGAATTACTATACCGAAGTCGCCCTCGCCTGCAAGCAGGCTGCTGAGCTGGGTCTGAACGTACCTGTCTTCACAGCCGATGGCGCCCAGGCTCCGGAACTTATCACAATAGGCGGAAAGGATGTCGAGGGAATTATCTTTACCGGGCATTTTGCCAAAGAGGCTGCTGCTACGGAGCTGGCAAAGAAGTACATCGACGCATATGAAAAAGACACCGGAAAAGAAGCAAGTGCTTTTGATGCGCTTGGTGCCGATGCCTATTTTGTTCTGATGGATGCTATTACACGAGCAAAGTCAGTGAAAGGCGACAAGATACGGGCAGCCCTTGCCAGCACGAAGAATTTCAAGGCTGTTTCCGGTATTATTAATATTGGAGAGGACGGAAATGCTATAAAGAGTCTCGTCCTACTTAATGTTAAAGATGGACAATTCAGATATCTGGCTACGTTGAATCCATAAAAGCTTTATTCGATTAACGTTGTCGTTAATTACTCAATCAGGATAGGGGATGGATATAAACATTCCCCTATCCTTTTTTCATGAATTTCTCTTGTGGTAAGAGAAATTCATTACAATGTATCGTAAACAAACAGAGGTTTTTTCTTGGAACCCACCGTATTTGCCCAACAACTTATCAACGGCATATCCCTCGGCAGTTTATACGGTCTCATCGCCATCGGTTACACCATGGTATATGGGATACTGCGGCTTATAAACTTCGCCCACGGCGATGTCATGATGATGGGATGCTTCTTTGCATTTTACGGCATCATGATGTTTTCGCTTCCCTGGTGGGCCTCATTTATCATTGCCCTTGTTCTGACAGGGTTACTCGGTGTGTTGATCGACCGCGGCGCCTATCGGCCCGTGAGAAACGCACCCCGTATTTCAGCACTTATCACCGCAATCGGTGTTTCATTCCTCCTTGAAAATGCGGGTTTGGTTGTATTCGGCGGACGTCAAAAGGCCTTCTATCGACCGGAGATATTCAGTGAGGTTCACACCATCGGCGGTGTACGCTTTCTCGAGCTTCTCATCTGGGTACCGATTATCACTCTGCTTATATTAGCTGTTATTCTCTTTATTATCTATAAGACAAAAGTGGGACGGGCTATGCGATGCATTTCCCATGATATGGAAACAACCCGATTAATGGGTGTTGATGTCAACAGAGTAATTGCTATTACCTTTGCAGTCGGTTCCGTTGCGGCAGCCGCAGGGGGAATCATGTGGGCCATGAGATACCCGCAGATCAACCCGTTAATGGGAATCATACCGGGCCTGAAGGCTTTTGTTGCTGCGGTATTGGGAGGTATCGGTAACGTCGCGGGGGCTATGATCGGGGGTCTCTTGCTCGGACTTGCAGAGATACTCCTTGTGGCAATCCGCCCCGACTTATCAGGGTACAGAGACGCCATCGCCTTTGCAATACTCATTCTGATCCTGATTTTCAGACCGACGGGCTTGATGGGAGAAAAATTACCGGAATAATAGCTAAGGGTCAATTAGAATTGGAAGAACATCATCGAAGAAATCAAATACTGACCGTCATAGCCGTAGGCATCGGCCTCCTTTTTCTTTACGGCGCGCAGGAATATGCCACGAGTTACCAGATAAGAATTCTTAATAACTGTGCCTTGTTCGTCATCCTTGCCGCAAGTTACAATCTTATTAACGGTGTAACCGGACAGTTCTCGCTGGAACCGAATGCCTTCGTTGCCATCGGTGCCTACACGTCGGCATTGCTGACCCTTACGCCGGCAGAAAAGCAATTATCCTTTATCATTGAACCGATTATGTGGCCGTTGGGTGTCCTTCATGCACCTTTTTTCATTTCCCTTCTGGCGGCAGGCGTTGTAACGGCATTCGTCGGCTTCCTTATGGGTTTCCCCGTATTCCGGGTTCGCGGTGATTATCTCGCCATCGTTACCCTCGGATTCGGCGAAGTCGTCCGTGTTGTGGCAAATAATACCCAGACTATTACCAATGGTCCTCTGGGTCTCAAGGGTATCGCACCGCACACCAATTTGTGGTGGTCCTGGGGTATTGCAATCATTACGGTTTTCTTTATTGCCCGGCTGGTGCGCAGCAGTTTCGGACGGGCCATGAAAGCGGTAAAATACGATGAAACGGCAGCCGAGGCCGTCGGCATCAACGCATTCTGGCACAAGATGCTCGCCTTTACCACGAGTGCTTTTTTTGAAGGTGTGGGAGGAGGCATCCTCGCTCATCTTATTACGACGATATCACCGACGCTCTTTACATTCTTCCTGACGTTCAATCTCCTCATAATGATCGTCGTCGGTGGGTTGGGCAGTACAACGGGAGCCTGTATTGCAGCAATCATCGTTACCTTTGGCGGCGAATATCTCAGGTTCGTGGAAGAACCGATAAACTTCTGGTTTATCCACATTCCGGCAATACCGGGAATGAGAATGGTTATCTTCTCCATAATACTGATCCTGATGATGATATTTGCCCGTAACGGCATTATGGGAACGAAGGAATTCTCGTGGAACTGGGTACTTAATAAAATAAAACCAGTAAAAATCTTCTTGAGGAAAAAACCCTGATGGATTTTTTCACGACGAAAAATCTTACAATGAAATTTGGCGGTCTCGTAGCTGTCAATGATTTCAATATCACCCTCGAAAAAGGTGAAATCGTGGGTCTTATCGGCCCGAACGGTGCCGGAAAAACGACTGTCTTTAATATGATCGCAGGGTATTATCCGCCGACGGAAGGAGCAATCGTCTTTCAAGAAAATATAATCGGTGGGAAAAAAGCGAATGAAATTACCAAGCTCGGTATTGCCAGAACATTCCAGAATATTCGCCTTTTCACTGAATTATCGGTTGTTGAAAATGTTATGATCGCCTACCACTGCAGAATACATTCTACTTTCATTGGAGCCGTATTACGATTGCCCCTCTACCGGAGAGAAGAAAAGATGATGTATGAAGGGGCTATGGAATATTTACGGGAGGTCGGCCTCGATGATCTGGCGCTGGAACCATCAGGTTCACTTCCTTACGGAAAGCAGAGAAGGCTCGAAATTGCTCGCGCCCTGGCAACAGGACCGCAATTGTTACTCCTCGACGAACCGGCAGCAGGGATGAATCCAAATGAAACCCAGGAGTTACTCCAGCTCATCTTGCGCCTGCGTGACAACCACAATCTGACAATTTTCCTGATTGAACACGACATGAAATTCGTCATGCAGATCTGCGAGCGAATGAAGGTTCTGGACTATGGGACAACAATCGCCGAAGGCACACCGGAAGAAATCCAGAACAACGAACGAGTTATAAAGGCATACCTGGGAGAAGCATAAATTGTTAACCATCAAAGATCTTAACGTCCATTACGGAGGCATCCATGCCTTGAGGGGGGTGTCATTAGAAGTTCCGGAAGGAAAAATAATCACCCTCGTCGGTGCCAACGGGGCCGGCAAGAGCACGCTTCTCAGAACAATTTGCAGTCTGGTACCGGCAACGAGCGGTTCAATAAAATTTTTCGATCGTGAACTCACAGAAATGCTGAGTTTCAAAGTAGTCCAGGAAGGAATCGCAATGGCCCCCGAGGGGAGAAAGGTCTTCGTCAATCTCAGTGTCTATGAAAACCTCATGATGGGTGCATTCAACAGAACGAACCATGATGAAATCAAGAAAGACCTTGATTCAGTCTTTAATATATTCCCCCGCCTCAAAGAACGAGAGAAACAACAAGCTGCAACACTTTCGGGAGGGGAACAACAGATGCTGGCAGTCGGTCGTGCACTCATGTCCCGGCCCAAGCTACTCATGTTAGATGAACCGTCTCTCGGCCTCGCACCACTGCTTATCAAAGAAGTATTCAGAGTCATCAGGGCGATTCACAAAGAAGGAACCACTATTCTCCTTATTGAACAGAATGCTATGGCAGCATTGCAGATAGCACACTATGGCTATGTAATGGAAACCGGGAAAATCGTTCTCGAAGGAACCGGCGAAGATCTGCTTAACGATGAGCGGGTAAAAAAGGCCTACCTGGGAGAGTCAATTTAATTCACTAATCGCTTTAATATCCCCTCAATATCATCATGCATCAAAGAATGTCTGCTTCTGTCAATCACAGTTTCAGAAGTCAGGAGTCGGAATGAAGTGGTGCCAACAGACTTTATTATTTCCGAATGCTGATGGCTGACAGCTGATAGCTTTTTTGTTAGAACCGGAAGAAGAAATCAACAAAGGGATCGTCAAATCTCTTCTGCATTTTTTTTATACGGTATCCCATCATCGTTATCGTAACACCGAAAAGTATAAGAACGGAGGCCACGATAATCGACAGCAGCGGTGGATAAATTGCTATAAGAACACCTGCAAAGATCAGTAAAATTCCGAATGCCATGGTTAGTTCTCCTCTTTGTGGGTCATGAATCGAAAAACGAACAACGGTTCACGATAAGCGTATGTCACTGACTATCGTTAACGCTTCAGGTTATCGATGGCTGTCTTGATCCGTTCTATTCCTTTTCGGATGTTTTCCATAGATGTGGCGTAGGAAAGACGAATGTGGTCGTCACTGCCAAAGGCGGAGCCCGGCACAACAGCTACATTTGCTTCATCAAGAAGATATTCCGCGAAATCGACCGAATTGGATATCGTGCCTCCATTATAAGAAACTCCGTATAACTTGGACACATTGGGAAAGGCATAAAAGGTTCCCTGTGGTTTTACGCATGTTATTCCTTCGATTGTGTTCAACATTTCAACGATACAATTTCTTCTTTCTCTATATTCTTCCACCATCTTTCTCGGGTCATCCTGGTTTCCCCTCAGCGCTTCAATAGTAGCTTTCTGTGAAATGGATGTTGGGTTTGATGTGTTCTGACTCTGAATCTTCGATACCGCTGCTATAATATCCTCAGGTCCTGCCGCATATCCTATTCTCCATCCCGTCATAGCATATGTCTTTGAAACACCATTCACGACAACCGTGAGATCTTTTAAATTTTCTCTCATGTTAGCAATATTGAAAAAGGGAACCCCGTCAAAGATAATTTTCTCATAAATGTCATCGGAAATTGCTAATATATTTGAACCTGCGATAATATCAGCCAGAGCCTTAAGTTCCTCAAAAGCATAGACAGCACCGGTGGGGTTTGAAGGACTGTTTAAGATAATCGCTTTGGTATTCTTCGTAATAACTCCCTCAAGCTGGTCCGGCCTGACTTTGAAACCATCCTGTTCTTTTGTTTCAAGAATAACGGGGGTTGCATCTGCAAGGAGAACAAATGCCGGATATGATACCCAATACGGTGAGGGTATAATGACCTCGTCTCCTTTTTCGAAGAGTGCCTGTGAAAGATTATAGAGTGTATGCTTTGCTCCACATGAAACGACAACCTGTGATCTGCTGTAGGTTAGTTGATTGTCCATCTTCAATTTATCGATAATCGCATCCTTCAGTTCATCTGTCCCTCCGACCGGAGTATATTTTGTAAAACCATCTTCAATTGCCTTGATCCCCGCATTTTTTATGTTCACGGGAGTGTCAAAATCCGGTTCTCCCGCACCAAAACCTATGATATCCCTTCCCTCCTTCTTCAGGGCATTTGCTTTCTCAGTTATGGCAAGAGTCGGTGATGCTTTTATTCTGTTTACTCTTTCAGCAAGTTTCACGTTTCGAACCTATCCTTTAATTTTTTTATAAAAAGAATTTTAATGTTTTTCGCAGCCGGCAGTTTAATATTTATTGTTGTCAACCGTTGTTTTTCAACTTCGGGTATTTTTCTTTCAGTTTTTGAAACACAGAGTCAGGAACCAGTCCCCGAACGGTGCCACCCATGCTGGCAGCTTCTTTTATGATACTTGAATTCGTGTAGAACCACCTGGATCCCGTCATCAAAAATACCGTTTCTATATTTCTATCCAGTCTTCTATTAATCAGGGCCATCTGAAATTCATATTCAAAATCAGACAAGGCCCTTAATCCGCGCAGAATCACACTTGCACCAATTTTCTCCACATAATCGACAATGAGCCCTTCATAGCTGTCTACTTCGACCCTTGGATTGTCTCCGATCAAGTCTTTAATCATGGAGATCCTTTCTTCCACCGAGAACAGAAAGGTTTTAACCGGATTATATCCGACAAGAATGACGAGTTTATCGAAGCAGCGCAATCCTCTGTTGATAATATCAATATGACCGTTCGTGATGGGATCGAATGAACCGGGGTATACTGCTATTTTCTCCATGGTAACCTCTCTATACCGTTTCTATTTGATTTCAAAAAAGGAGAGCATTGAATCTCCGTATCTTCTCTGATCACTCAGGACGATTTTGTTGTCAGCCTCACGAAACGTTTCCCTCGGTGAATGCTCTATGACAACAATACCGGGGGTAGACAGTATTGAATATTTCATGAGAAGATTAATCGTTTTTTGAACCAAACCTTTTATATATGGAGGATCTGCAAATATAATATCGAAGGATTCTTTTCTTTTTGCCAGACGTTGAATCCCCTCCTCGACATGATATGGGATGATATCAAACTGATCGACAAAGCCACAATGCTGCAGATTTTTTTTGATCGCTTTAATCAGGTAGGGATCTTTTTCAACGAACACGCAATGTGAGACTCCCCTACTCAAGGCCTCTATTCCGACACTACCTGTCCCCGCAAAAAGATCGAGAAACGATCTTCCTTCAACCGATTGAAGAATATTAAAGAGCGACTCCTTGGTCCTGTCGGTAGTAGCTCTTATGACAGCCCCTTTGGGTACATAAATTCTCTTCCCCTTTGCCCGACCCCCTAAGACTTTCATTCTCTTACTGGATATAGTCCCTGACAAGAATCTCTGCTATCTGTATTGTATTGAGAGCGGCGCCTTTCCTGATGTTATCGGACACAATCCACATATTGATGCCGTTCGCTATCGATTCATCTTCTCTGATTCTCCCTACGAATGTTTCATCTCTGCCGGCACCGTCTATGGCAAGAGGATATTCACATTTCGCCGGGTCGTCAACAACTGTTACGCCCGGAGCTTCAGCAAGAATTTTCCGCACTTCATCAGCCGTAATCTTTCGCTCTGTTTCAATATTAACAGATTCCGAATGACTGTAAAAAACAGGAACCCTCACCGTGGTTGCTGTTACGGCTATTGAAGGATCATCCAGAATCTTTCTCGTTTCATTAACCATCTTCATCTCTTCTTTCGTGTAACCATTTTCCAGGAAAACATCGATATGAGGTAGACAGTTAAATGCGATACGATGTGGGTAAACCTTAATCTCCGGCTCCTCAAAATTTAACAGTGCCCGTGTCTGTTGGGCAAGTTCTTCAATTGCTTTTTTTCCCGTTCCCGACACTGCTTGATAGGTTGACACCACAACCCTTTTAATCCGGGCAACGCTGTGAATCGGCTTGAGGGCTACCACCATCTGAATGGTTGAACAATTCGGATTTGCTATGATTCCCCTATTTCTGAAATCAGCAATCGCTTCGGGGTTTACTTCAGGAACGACCAGCGGAATTTCGGGATCCATTCGGAATGCACTGGTATTGTCCACCACTACACATCCCGCATCCGCAGCTATAGGTGCAAAACGTTCGCTGATGCTGCCGCCAGCCGAAAAGAGACCGATTTCTATTCCTTCAAAAGAGTTCTCATCCAACACGGCGACGGGATAATTTTTCTTTTTAAACGTCAATTCCTTACCCAGGGATCGTTCTGAAGCAAGGAGGTGTAACTCTCCAACGGGAAAATTTCTCTCCTCAAGAATACGGATCATTTCATTTCCAACGGCACCGGTAGCACCAACAACAGCGACACTGTATGTTCTCATTCTGTTACTTACTCCTTACCACGTCATATCTTTTTACTCTCGTAGCCTTCTTCTTTCTTTTTCCTTACAATTTTGAAAAGCGTCCATACCGGACCCGACAAGCCATAACTCACGGTAAACGTGAAGATCATCAGCTGTGGTTCCATAACGATGACAACAAATATCAGCAAGATCAATACCAGTGTAATAAAAGGTTTTCGAGAAAAATAGTCGAGATCTTTGAAACTGTAATATTTTACATTGCTCACCATTAAGAGTGCCAGGGCAATCATGCTCAATAGTATCGAAATATTATAAAAGTGCCCTTCTCCGCCTAAATAATAGAAAAACAAAATCGAACCTGCCACGACGTAGGCAGCAGCCGGTATGGGAAGACCATTGAAAACTTTGCTTTCTATAATTCCAATCTGTATATTAAATCGTGCCAACCTCAGCGCGCCACACGCAACAAAAAGAAATGCCGCAAGCCACCCATATCTCCCGAAGGGTGAAAGCGCCCAGGTATACGCAAGAATTGCCGGAGCAACACCAAAGGCAACCAAATCCGACAGAGAATCATATTCACTGCCGAACTTACTCGTCGTATTGGTAAATCTGGCAATTCTTCCATCAAGACCGTCCAATATACCTGCAATGAGGATTGAGACGGCTGCAGGAAAATAATCACCTCTCATTGATGCAATAATGGCATAAAACCCGCAAAATAAACTCGCCGTCGTAAACAGATTGGGAAGAACATAAATTCCTTTTTTCATACCATCGTGAGTGAGTCCTGTTTTCTTTTTCATTGCAAACTCCCTATTTTTGTTTCGCCTGCTCGAACCTTGTCTCCGACCCTTACCAAAACTTCTGAGTCCACCGGCATGAATACTTCCAGGCGAGAACCGAATCGAATAAGACCAAATCGTTCTCCCCGCTCAATATTCATTCCCTCTTTTACCCAGCAAACGATTCTTCTCGCTACGAGCCCTGCTATCTGTATCGTGAGAATTTCTCTCCCATCGTCTGTCTGAACAAGAACCGAATTCCTTTCATTGAGTGAAGAAGCCTTATCAAGACTCGCATTGAAGAATTTTCCCTCTTGGTAGCGGATTGTTTTTACTGTGCCCGTATAGGGTACCCTGTTTACATGTACATTGAAGATATTCATGAATATGCTGATCTTCTTAAATTTACCCGCAATAAGACCATTTTCCTCCACTTCTTCAATTTTCAACACTTTGCCATCGGCAGGAGATACCACTGCATTCGTATCGGTTGGAATCACCCTCTCGGGATTACGGAAAAAATTGGTTACAAAGAGTGTCAAAATAAAAAAGAGCAACGCCAACGATTTGATCCCAACAGAGGCGAAGACGACTGTCAGAACCAATAATGGTAGAATAAAAACGAAACCCTCGAATATAATTGGGCTATTTCTTTTTTTCATACACTCAATCCTGCGAAAGAATTTTTTTACCTGTTTTATTCATCACGATATTTTGACAGTAGTGTATATATCTTCTCTTTACCGTGAAGTTTCATCTTTTGTAATTTTTTCTTCTCCACTTCCTCTTGCGGAGTAAGATAGACCCTCTGATTAAATTTCTCGATTGTTTCCTCATACTGTCTGTGTTCTTTAACATATTTACGCAATTCATCATCGTGATTAATATGTTTGGCTATCAAGTTTTCTTCACTTCTTTCCATTCATTCCCCCTTTCCAAAACATACGTCTCAGGTCTTCGTATGACATCGAATGAGGATTGTATCCATTCTTTTTAATAACGTGTTATTATACGTTCTTCATTCATTCTTGAACAGTACTATTTTACTTCTTTGAAAGGCGCTTGGCTTCTGCCTCCGAAACCCGAAGATACTGAGGAGTAAAGGTGAGTAAATTCAGGTTATCACCATCATAGAACTTTTTCAATCCAATAAGCCCCACCGAAGAAGCTCTGATATGATTGAGGTGATCTGAAGCAAAGTATGATTTGTCCGGCAATATTTCCCCTATAACATCCTTATAAAGGAGTGCGCCATCACCTAAAAACATAACATTCTCGCTGATATTTTTCACAAAGTGCTCGGGACCTGAAACGGTTTCACCAACTATTTTTTCGGGAAAGTAATCATCACCCGGTTTATACAAAGCCGTATATACTTCCTTTTTTCGTGCATCCAGCATGGGACATATCATCATCGATATATCAGACACATTGAGGGTAAGAGCATCAAGCGTGCAGATTCCTTCAACCGGTTTACCAACAGTAAAGGCAAGTCCTTTTACCGTACTTGCCCCTATTCGAAGACCGGTGAAAGAACCGGGACCTAAGGTAACGGCAAAGAGGTCTATTTCGTCAATGGTTATGCTGTTCCTCGTCAGTAAAGCCATAATTTCCGGCAGAAGCGTTTCACCATGGTTTTTCCCGATATTGAGAAAACTTTCCCCCAGGATGGTTGTCCCCTCTAACAAAGCAACACTTGCCGTCTTTGTTGCTGTATCAACTGCCAGTGTTATCATTTAAAATCACCCCATATCCGGGTAATATCGTTCCAGAACACAAATATCATCAACAGGATAAGGATAAAAAACCCCACCTGTTGTGCCACCTCTCTCCATCTCATGTTGACCTCTTTCCCGGTTAGCAGTTCAATAATATAAAAGAGAAGATGACCGCCGTCAAGAACAGGGATGGGTAAGAGATTAAGCACACCGAGATTAACGCTCAATATGGCCATGAAAAAAATAAACGGGACAAATCCCTGTTGTGCAAAATCCCCTGACATCTTTGCAATTAATATGGGGCCTCCCAGTTCCTTGGGAGACACAACTCCCTGAATTATTTTAATGATGCTTAAACAGGTGAGTTTAGTCCACCACCACGTCTGTCCAATCCCCATTATAACAGCCCGAAAAGGATTTAATTTTTCCACGATTGTTTCATCAGATATGGTAATTCCTATCCGGAATGTTTTCGTTTCTTCACCAAAGATATTTTCTCCTTTAACGAAGCCGGGAACGACATTTAAGTCAAATATCTCACCATTTCTGTCAATCGTAATTGTCAGTTGCTTGCCATTACTATCACTGATAATGTTAGCCAGTTCTGACCATCGGGATATCTTTTTTCCGTCTATCGCAACGATACTATCATCTTTTTGTATACCCGCATTGGCTGCAACAGAGGACTCTTGTACCCCACCGATTCGCGCCGTATGGACGGGAACACCGAAAGTATAAATCATGGAAAAGGCCAGGACGGCAAAAAGAAAGTTGAATACCGGTCCGGCGGAAACAATCCCTATTCGTTTCAGAACGGATTGTCTTTGAAAAGACCTCTTTTCATCCTCCGTTGACAGTTCATCTTCTTCTGTCTCTCCAAGGAGCTTTACATAACCACCAAGCGGTATGATAGAAATGAGATACTCCGTTTCACCGAATTTCCTGCCGATCAGTTTCGGACCGAACCCGAGAGAAAATTTCAATACACCGACTCCGGAGAATTTGGCTACGAGGAAATGGCCAAGTTCATGGACGAATATCAGTATTCCAAGTAAAATTATGACGGATATAACATGCGTTGCAATCAATGATTTATGGTTATCCTTTCCGTTATTTCAGCAGCCTTTATCCTGCCCCACCGATCGGCATCGAGAACAGCTTTAACTGATTTCGGCTCTGTTGGTACATGAGCATCAATCGTTTCTTCCACAATGCGAGGCAGGTCGATAAAGCCGATTCTTCCTTTAATAAATTCTTCAACGGCAATCTCGTTAGCCGCATTTAAAACGGCCGGCATCGTCCCGCCCGCCCGTGCGGCACGATAGGCAAGCTTTAGATTTCTAAACTTATCAAAATCGGGGGGATAGAATTCTAATGTTCCAATCTTACACAGATCGAGTGGAGATATAACATCGCTCAGTCTGTCAGGATATGAAAGGGCATAGGCGATGGGACCTCTCATATCCGGAACACCCAATTGTGCTATAACAGACCCGTCATTATATTCAACCATCGAATGAATGATACTCTGAGGATGAATGAGAACATCTATTTTATCAACATCTACATCAAAAAGCCATTTTGCTTCTATAACCTCGAGGCCCTTATTCATCATTGAAGCAGAGTCTATTGTTATTTTGGTACCCATATCCCAGTTTGGATGTTTTAAAGCATCGTCGAGCGTAACATTTTTCATCTCTTCCTGGGACATTTTAAAGAAGGGCCCTCCCGAGGCTGTGAGAATTATCTTCTTGATATCTTTCCTGTTGTGCCCTACAAGACACTGGAATATGGCGCCATGCTCGCTGTCGACAGGAAGTATATCGATGCCTTTTGTTTTCGCCTTTTCCACAACCAGTCTTCCCGCCATTACCATGGTTTCCTTATTTGCAAGGGCTATATCTTTTCCGGCATCAATTGCCTCGATAGTAGGAAGCAATCCTGCAGCCCCCACAATTGCTGAGATAACCATGTGCACTCCATTGAGAGAAGCAACTTCCCGGTATCCCTCTTCCCCCCAGACAACCTTCGTTGCTGACGGTGAATGCTTCAACATATCAATCAACTGATCGGCATAGTCCTGATTCAGTACAGACACAATTTCCGGATTGAAGCGGTCGATTTGTTCCTTCAGAAGTTTCAGATTTTTACCGGCTGATAAAGCGAGAACCTTATATCTGGTTGGGTTTTTCACAATTACGTCGAGGGAACTGACGCCAATTGAACCTGTTGATCCGAGAATGGCGATATTTTTCATTGAATCACAAATATATTATAATAATACACAAAGGGAATAATAAAAATAAGTGAATCCAGTCTGTCAAGTACTCCTCCATGGCCCGGGAATAAAAAACCGGAATCTTTAACCTGAAAGGTTCTTTTAATTGACGATTCGCAGAGATCACCCAGTTGCCCGAGAATACTTCCCAAGAATCCCAACACTATTGTATGAATAAGAGAAAGTTCCCGGAAAAATATCAATGTAAATATGACGCACCCTATGATGCTCCCACCAATTAATCCAAGGGTCCCCTCTACTGTTTTTCCTGCACTGACGGATGGCATTAGTTTTCTCCTGCCCATCGACTTTCCCACATAATAAGCAGAGACATCGCCCGAAAAAGCAAGAACAATGATGAAAAAGACCCATAGTATACCATTGTCAAAGTGTCGCGTCAGTATAATGTGTGAAATCATGACGGGTATGTAAATCAATCCGAATACCACCTTGATAAGACCGGTCATATCGGTCGGATTGTCTTTCAGTCTGAACAGAAAAAGCAAAAATATTATAATAACAGCAAAGGTAGTCATCGCAAACATAAGCTGTATAGTACCGATAAATGCCGCCACAGGGATGAGAAATCCAATGATAATTCCCTCATTTTTTTCCCAGAGAGCCCCTTTCTGAAAAACCATGGCATTATATTCAACAATGCCACCCAGAGTGAGTACCATGACGATAATCGCAAAGACAAGTTCCGATCCATATATGATCGCTGCAAAAAGGGCCGGAACAATGACAATAGCTGTAATCCATCTCTTTATGTGACTACTCATAGCAATGTTTTCATTTTCATATTTCATAATCCGAAAACCGGTGGATCGTGGTTCGGATATGGTGGATCGCAAATAAAAAATGCGAATTACAAATTACAATACACGATTGACGTTTCATGGCAACTGGTCACTGATCATGCCAAATCTTCGTTCCCTGTTTTGATAATCGGCAATAATATCAATGAGATATTCTCCGGTGAAATCAGGCCACAAAATATCAATAAAACATAATTCCGTATAAGCGGATTGCCACAAAAGAAAATTACTCAAACGATATTCTCCACTCGTCCTGATGAGCAGGTCCGGGTCAGGTATGTCCGCCGTATATAAATACTCTGAAAATAGTTCTTTTGTTATCTCTTCGCTCCTGATCCTGCCGGACTCTTTGTCCAGAATAATTTTTTTAACAGCCTCGACCATCTCGTCCCGCCCGCCATAACTGAGGGCAAGGTTCAGTGTCATGCCACTATTATGAGATGTCTGTTCAATGGTATTGAGAAGGATCTTTCTTGTTTGTTCGGGCAATTTCGTAATATCACCGATTGTCCTCAATCGAATATCAGTGTCAAGCATTTCCCGAAGTTCTGAAACAAGAAATTCCTCGAGCAGCGACATGAGAGCATTGATTTCGTCTTCCGGTCGGCGCCAGTTTTCGACAGAAAAAGCATACAGTGTAAGATATTGAATGCCGATTTCTCCTGATGTTTTCACGACTTTTCGAACCGCCTCTGCACCCTTTTTGTGTCCCGCTATTCTCTTCAAGGAGTGCTTCCGTGCCCATCTTCCATTACCATCCATAATAATGGCTATGTGCCTGGGAAGTTTGGCTTTGTTAAGTCTTTTCATCGTTATCCACGCTTGATCTGCATAAAAACTTATATTTTTGACAGTTTACGTATCATAGCACGCATTCATTTTCAAGGCATCTTTCTTGTATCCGCATGATGTAATCGGCATCAACCGCACTATCAAGATTGAAATAAAAGGGGAACCGAGAGGCTCCCCTATAATAATTTATATCTGCAAACACGGGACGTTACTATATTTCCATGATTTCCTCTTCTTTTACTGATATGATGGTATCAGTTTTTTTTATAAATTCATCGGTCGTCTTTTGAACCTCATTTTGGTAATCACGCAAATTATCTTCAGATATGTCACCATCCTTTTGCAGGTTCTTAAGCTGGCTGTTGGTATCCCTTCTTACATTTCGAATGTTTATTTTGCACTCTTCCGCCATCTTCTTGATTACTTTCACCAGTTCTTTTCTTCGCTCTTCTGTCAAAGGTGGTATAGAAATCCGTATTACTTTACCATCGTTGTTCGGCATTAACCCGAGTTCAGATTTCTGGATAGCTTTCTCAATATTTGTAATAACATTGGTATCCCAGGGTGAAATCACAATAAGCTGGCTCTCAGGTACGGAGAGAGATGCAACCTGATTAAGCGGTGTCTGTGTTCCGTAATATTCAACTTTGATACCATCGAGGAGAGATGCCGATGCTCTTCCCGTTCTTACCCGATTCAACGCTTTTTCAAGGAACCGAATATGCTTTCCCATAGCTTCCTTTGATTCCTCAAAAATCATGTCTTTCATTGTTCCACTCCCACGATTGTTCCTATAGATTTACCACAAATGACACCCCGTATGTTTCCCCTTTTTTCAAGATTAAACACAATTACCGGTAAGTTGTTGTCCCTGCACATAGAAATGGCTGTTGAATCCATAACCTTAAGATTTTTAGTCAAGACTTCGGTATAACTTATCGTATCATATAATACGGCATCTTTATTTGTGACCGGATCTTTATCATAAACTCCATCAACCTTTGTTGCCTTAAGCATCACATCGGCTTGAATTTCCAGCGCCCGCAATGACGCTGCCGTATCGGTTGTAAAAAAAGGATTACCGGTGCCGGCGGCAAAAATAACGACCCGACCCTTCTCCAGATGTCTCACGGCCCTCCCGATAATAAATGGCTCAGCCACCTCTCTCATTTCAATAGCTGATTGGACCCGTGTGGGCACTCCGGCATTCAACAAAAAATTTTGTAGCGCTACACTGTTCATGACAGTGGCAAGCATACCCATGTAATCACCGGAAGTTCTTTTTATTCCCTTGGAACTAATTTCCATACCGCGAAATATGTTTCCTCCGCCAACGACAATAGCAACTTGAACGCCTAAACTCACTATTTCCCTTATTTCCTGCGCAATGACTTCCACAATGTGAACATCGATCCCGAAAGCATTATTACCGAGAAGCGCTTCTCCGCTCAATTTTAAAAGAACTCTTTTATAAATTGGTTTATCCATTGTTGTATAGTTACTGCTCGGGTTTATAGGATTAAAGGCCCATGCGTATTCTTTGTGCCTTTGAATCACTGGTCATTTGCGCCCGGGTTTATATGTCTTCGCCCAACTGGAATCGGGCAAATCGTCTTACCATAATATTTTCGCCTGTCTTTGCGATCATATTATTGACCAGAGTCTCGACAGTAATATCCATATCTTTTACAAATTTCTGATTTAAGAGACATACCTCTTCATAGTATTTTTTAAGTTTACCCTGAACAATCCGATCCCAGATCTTTTCCGGTTTCCCTTCTGCCTGAGCCTGCTCTTGATAGATTCCTTTTTCTCTTTCCAATACAGACTCGGGAACATCCTCTGATCTCACATAGAGGGGATTAGAAGCTGCGATATGCATGGCTATATCCCGTGCCATTGTCTGGAAATCATCCGTTCTGGCAACGAAATCGGTTTCGCAATTGACTTCAACCATTACTCCGATCCTACCCTGCATATGGATATATGATGCGACAACACCGTCTTTTGCCGCCTTCGACGACCGCTTCGTTGCTGCCGACATTCCTTTTTTTCTCAAGTATTCCACAGCTTTTTCGAAATCACCGCCAGATGCCTGAAGGGCCTCTTTACAATCCATCATACCGGCGTTTGTCTTGATTCGTAATTCTTTTACCATTGATGCTGAAATATCCAACGTTATTCCTCCTCCTCAATATTCGTTTCACTTTCGGAAGTTCCGTTTGTATCATAACTCTCATCCTTTGTTTCAATGCTTTCCGGAACATCTTCCTCCGATTCTTCTTCAGCCGCTGTTACAATTTCCTCCTTGTCACTTTGTGCTTGAATTATTTCCTCAAAACGATCTTTTCCTTCGATAACGGCATCGGCGATTTTTGAAGAAAACAATTTTATTGCCCGTATGGCATCATCGTTCCCGGGAATAATAAAGTCTATATCATCAGGATCACAATTTGTATCCACGATAGCAACGATAGGAATATTTAATTTATTTGCTTCCTTGATTGCAATAAGTTCTCTTTTCGGATCAACAACAAAAACCACTCCGGGCAAGTCTTTCATACCCCTGATTCCGCCAAGAACTTTTTCAAGTTTGTCTCGTTCTTTCTGTATTCCAAGAATTTCTTTTTTCGGAAAAGCGTTAATACTTTCATCTTCAAACATCTTGTCGAGTTCGTTGAGCTTGTCGATACTTTTCTTTATCGTATTGAAATTGGTAAGCATACCCCCCAGCCATCTTTGATTGACATAGGGCATATTGCATCGTTCCGATTCAGTCTTAATGGATTCTTGAGCCTGCCTCTTGGTACCGACGAATAAGACTTCTTTTCCGGATGCTATAACATCAATAATAAAATCATAAGCAACTTCAAACATCTCCACCGTCTGCTGAAGGTCAACAATATAAATTCCGTTACGGGCTCCGAAAATGTATGGTTTCATTTTCGGGTTCCACTTATTTGTTTGATGTCCGAAGTGTACTCCTGCTTCAAGTAACATTTTCATTGAAACATGTGCCATAAACTACTCCTTTTGTTGTTTTTTTCCTCCACCCTCGTCTGTTTGCTGCGGAACTCTCCTCCGTATATGCACTCACTTCATTTGAGGCATTCCGGTTTAAAGAGCAACACCGCCGCAATCAGAGGATGTGTGTTATACACGATAAATATCTGATTATGGTACCATTTGCCAATTAAACCTTAAACTGTGGGCACATACCATATACGGAACAAATAATCAAGGAAAATGAGATATCAAGCTTTCAGCCGTCAGCCATCAGTAATCGGTTTTAGGAGTTTTTCTCTGTATAAAGATTGAATGTATATGAATTATTCGTTCGACCATCCGGCTACTGTATTGTTTTATTAATAGCTGAAAGCTGTCTGCTGATAGCTGATCATGTATGATAATGTGCATTGATCGTCACATATTCATGAGAAAGGTCAGATGTATATAATCGAAACGATTCAGTTCCCATACCCAGCTTGACCGCTACCTGAATAGTATCTTTACTCATAATGGCAGATACATCTTTTTTATCCCTTTTTATTCCCGCGCCACCAAGAAAGAGGGGAACCCCATCGAAATAAAGTTCTACCGCGTCTGATGATACCGGTATCCCCGACGACCCGATCGCCGCTATAATTCTCCCCCAATTCGGATCTTCACCAAAAAAAGCAGTTTTAACAAGATTGGAATTCGCTATGCTGTATGCAACCTTCCGTGCTTCACCATAAGATCGCGCTTCATCTATAAAAATTTCAATGAGCTTAGTCGCCCCCTCTCCATCTCTGATAATAGATTTGGCCAACCCTGTCATTACCTCAACAAGTGCATTCTCAAAAGCAGTGAGCCCTCTTGACCGGTCCTTCAGAATCTTGTTGCCGGCAACACCATTTGCCAGGATTATAACCGTGTCATTTGTGCTCATACAACCATCAACGCTGATGGCATTGTAACTTCTCTTTACCCCCCGCCTGAAAACGGTACGCAGGCACCTGTTATCAATATTTGCATCGGTCATGATAAATGAAAGCATAGTGGCCATGTCGGGCTCTATCATTCCCGCACCTTTCGCAATTCCGCAAATACTGATTTCTTTGTCACCGACAAAACATGTTCGATATTCAATCTTAGGAAATTTATCGGTTGTCATAATTCCTTCTTCAGCAAGTGGAATTCCGTTCTCACTTAATCCGTCGACAAGATCCTTCATCCCTCCGACAATCTTATTAACAGGAAGTTTTTCGCCGATAATACCGGTCGATGCTACCAAAATGAGATCTTCCCTTATGCTCAGTCTGTCAGAGACGGCCTTTGACACAGCTACGGCATCGTCATAACCGCCTTTTCCTGTTGATGCGTTGGCATTACCACTATTGGCTATGATTGCCTGAGCACGTCCCCCTGGTATCCGTTCCATATCGAGGATTACCGGTGCCGCCTTAAAGCGATTCGTTGTAAAAACCGCAGCCGCCGTAGCCGGAACTTTTGAATATATTAACGATAGGTCTCTCTGACCATTCTCCTTAATACCGACGGCAATACCGTTGGCAAGGAAACCGGAAATCTTCATTGTGTTATTGCCAGTCATGTATAACTCCCTCATTTAACAAAAACCCGTACATTGAGTAAACAGATTGCGTAATGCCAAAGTTTAAAAGAATCTATCGGTATAAGATATGCGATTTGAAATCTGGGATACAGGTTTGATTTATAACATACCGCATTACTTATATCGCAGATCACTGACATCTGACTTCTGACTCCTTAATTCGAGCAGCTCTCGCTGCTATTTCCCACAGCATTTCTTATATTTTTTACCACTTCCACAGGGACACGGAGCATTTCTGCCTACTTTCGTTCCTTCTCTCTTTACGGTCTCCGGCATTGCACCTGTATCTCCGCGGCTCATGATGTAATTTTCCTCCTGTGTCTTTTGAACCTGTTCAATGTCCTCCTCCATCTGGACCTGAACCCAGCATAGTTTTTCCAGAGTATCCTCTTTGATCCGGTAAACCATATCCACAAACATATCGTAACCTTCTTTTTGATACTCTCTTTTCGGATCTTTCTGGCCATATCCCCGTAAACCAATGCCTTCTCTCAAATGATCCATGGCAAGCAGATGATCCTTCCAGTGCATATCAATTGACTGAAGCATAACGATTCTCATCACCTGCTCCATAAGTGGTTTACCGAATCTATTTTCTTTTTCATGAAGAAGCTCTTTGACACCGGTGGTTATTGTTTCATAGATATATTCGGTATCGATTCCATTTTTTTGTGCAAAGTCACTGAAGTTCGGCTTGAGATTGAATTCCTTATAGACAAAATCGTCAAGTCCCTTAATATTCCACTCTTCCGGCCGGAGATTTTCGTCCGCATATTCTGCGATAATTTCTTCGACAACATCTTCCATCATATCTTCAACAGTTTGCCAGAGATCCTTTCCACTGAGAACATCTTTCCGCTGTTTATAAATAACCTCCCTTTGTTGATTCATGACATCATCATATTCCAGAAGATGCTTTCGAATTTCAAAATTCTGACCTTCCACCTTCTTCTGAGCATTTTCAATTGCTTTACTGATGAGGTTATGTTCAATCGGCTGACCTTCTTCCATACCGAGCTTGTCCATGATTGATGAAATTCTCTCGGACCCGAATATGCGAAGCAGATCATCTTCCAGGGAAAGAAAGAACCGGGAGGATCCTTTATCACCCTGCCTTCCTGAGCGTCCCCGGAGCTGGTTATCGATACGACGGCTTTCATGACGCTCCGTACCAAGTATATGAAGTCCTCCGAGTTCGGCAATTCCTTCTCCCAGTTTAATGTCCGTACCCCTTCCGGCCATATTGGTTGATATGGTTATTGTACCCGGTTGCCCCGCCTGCATGACAATTTCAGCCTCTTTCTCATGGTTTTTCGCATTTAAAACATTATGTTTGATTCCCGCCTTTTTCAGATATTTACTCAACAGCTCTGAGTTTTCAATCGATATGGTACCAACCAATACAGGTCTCTTCTCTCTATACAGTTCTTTGATCTCTTCAATGATAGCATCGTACTTTTCTTTTGCCGTTTTATATATGACATCAGAATTATCAACTCGAATCATCGGCATATTTGTTGGAACTACCACAACATCGAGATTATAAATGTTTTTAAATTCGGCAGCCTCCGTGTCAGCCGTACCGGTCATGCCCGCTAATTTTTGGTACATTCTGAAATAATTCTGAAACGTAATGGAAGCCAGCGTCTGATTCTCTCTTTCTATTTTTACCCTTTCTTTTGCCTCGAGAGCCTGATGCAGGCCGTCACTGTATCGCCGTCCCGGCATGATTCTTCCGGTAAACTCATCAACAATGATAACCTGTCCATCCTTAACCAGGTAATCAACATCCTTTTTAAACAGTGTGTGAGCTTTCAATCCCTGATTAACATGATGCAGGATCTCCATGTTCTTCGGTTCATACAGGTTGTCGACCTTGAGCAATTTTTCTGACTTTGCAACACCGTTCTCCGTAAGAACTACAGATCTGCTCTTTTCGTCAATCGTGTAATCATCATCTTTTTTCAACCGTGGGATGATTTGATTTATCCGGTAGTACTTATCCGTTGACTCTTCAGAAGGACCTGATATTATGAGAGGCGTCCTAGCCTCATCAATGAGGATACTGTCAACCTCGTCAACGATTGCATAATTAAATTCCCTCTGTACATAATCCTCAATACGAAATTTCATATTGTCTCTGAGATAGTCGAATCCGAATTCATTGTTCGTACCATAGGTAATATCACAGTTGTACGCAGCTTTTCTTTCTTCATCATCCAACCCGTGAGTAATGACTCCCACGGACATTCCCAAAAATTTATAGATCGGCCCCATCCACTCGGCATCTCTTCTCGCCAGATAGTCGTTGACAGTGACGATATGGACGCCATAACCACTCAATGCATTGAGATAGACGGGCATTGTCGCAGCCAATGTTTTTCCTTCGCCGGTCTTCATCTCGGCAATTTTTCCTTCATGAAGAACCATGCCCCCGATTACCTGAACATCAAAGGGCCTCATATCAACCGTTCTTCTGGCCGTCTCTCTGACAACGGCAAACGTTTCCGGCAGAATATCATCAAGCTCGGCCCCATCTGAAAGAAGCTCCCTAAAATATGATGTCTTTGCGCTGAGTTCAGAATCACTGAGAGCCGTCATGGTGGGCTCGAGACCGTTTATCTCTTCAAGAATGCGGGATAATCGCTTTAGTTCTCTCTCGTTCTTACTTCCGACTACTTTTTTAATAAGATACTGAAACATAACGGCCTCATAAAAAACCCGGTAAGTTTTTTACCGGGAATTTCTTAAAATAACTTTTTCGATTTTTATTCAAACAACGAACGCGCTGGCAAAATAACATTAGAAAAGATATTTCCTCGGATTTACATAAACACCATTCAACCGAACGCCATAATGGAGGTGAGGGCCCGTGCTCCGACCGGAATTTCCAACCTGTCCGATTACCTGCCCTCTTTTAACCCTGACACCATCTTTAACCGTAATCTTTGAAAGATGGCCATAATAAGTCGATATACCGTTACCGTGATCGATTTGTAGCATATTACCCATATCTGGTTTTTTCGTTAGTTTAACGACAATACCATCCGCCGGTGAAACAATATCTTCACCCATCTTCGTTGCCACATCCATTCCTCTGTGGAACTCTCTTTTCCCGGTAAAGGGAGATATTCTGTATCCAAATTCCGACGTTACCCATCCCATAACAGGCCATATAGAAGGTGTGGAGGCAAGTATGGATTTTTGTTTTTTAAGAAACTCATATAATTCCTTGAAACTGTCTTCCTGGTAATTGGCATCCTCGAGGAGTTGGTCCATATTTTTGTGTATATTATCAATGAGGGCTCTCTCCGTTTCAGCAAAATGAGATTCGACAACACTCTCCTCGGGAACCGGCCCGCCCATTCCGAGAAATTGACCGCCATCACGACCATTTTCAATGTTTGTCATGATTCTAATTTTCTGATCGAATTGCTTTATATCGGCCATCTTCTTTTCAAAACTGTCTATTTTTGCTGCCAACAAATCGATCTGTTCTTTTTGAATTGTCGTAAGATGTTTCAGTTTTGAAAGCTCCTCTGCATCACCCCTTATTTTTATGTAATCGAATGAAAAATACAGGATCGACACAACGCTCAACAAAATCACAATGCAACTAAATTTTAGAAGAGCGCCTGACAATTTGATTTTTCGTATTGCTTCCTTCTTCTGCGGAATAAAGAGGAGTGTATAGTAATCTCTTGCCATATTTGACCCTTTCAGCCCTAAACACCAACGTTAGCTGCTATAAAATATTCCCCTAATGAAGCGTAAAATTACCATAAATATCCTAAAAGTCAAGAATAATTAAAATGTCTCTTGAATCGCCATTGGTCCGTCGTTACAATATGATTATTTATTCGTCATTTTTATAGAATTCTTAATCTCTTTTTTCTCGACGATGAACCTTGGTGAAAGATAACATAATAAAAAGTTTTGATAATTTATATACTATAATCCGGTACAGCACCTATGAAGAACTTCATGCTTTTTTTATGAAATATTTCACCTTGCTCATTAAAAATCTCCTGAAATTAGTAACATGAATACCACGTTTTGTAAAAGGGGACGAAACGCTTACCTGCCGAAGGGAGGTATAAACTATTGATAAATATTTCTTATGATGTCCCGCTTTGGATTCGGCACAACTCACTGATCAAATAAATCTGTGCATAATTCTATTCAAATCTCTATCCAGTGCTCCCACACCTTTTTTCTTATACTCATCGACTATCGTCTTGAGCATGTGATAAACCCTCATATCTGAAAGATCGTCGAGACACCGGTAGATTCCTTTTCTCCTCCCTAATCGGTATATAATTCTATCACCCTCGGGCAATTCAAAGTATCTGTCAATTATTCCAAGGAGTTTCTCTTTATCCTCGGGAAGTTTTCCCTCCAGTTCTTCTAATAGATTCAGTATATGATCGCTTATAACCCTGCTTTGAATACCATCGAGATTTTTGATAAACAATTGAATCTCTTTCACCACGTCTTCATCACTCAACTTTGTAAATATTCCCTCTTCCCTCATTTTATAGAGTTCGGTATTGTATCTTACTTGGAGAGATCTCAGACGAATGTAATCGGGATTTATTCGATTGAGAACCTTTGCCGTTTCTTCGGCATGTTCTTTTGACCACTTTTCACCACCGAGACCAGGAATAACATATTCGGAAAGAGAAATTCCCGACTCAACGATGTTTCGGCCTCCTTTCACATGTTCCTCGGCGGTAACACCCTTGTCAATAAACTTCAAGAGTGGATCGTAACCGCTTTCAAGTCCGATATGGATTCGCGAAAGGCCGGCTTCTTTTAACTTTTTAAATTCTTCGACAGATTTTCGACATGCCGTCTTTGAACGGCAATACGAAGTAATCCTATCAACAGCGGGAAATTGATCTTTGACAAACGAAATCACATCAACCAGATCGGCTGTTTTCATGATTATTGTGTCTGCATCCTGAAGGAAGACAGATGTACCACCGAAATAAAGCCAGGCGGCAACACTTCTGTAACTATCATCGAACGATTCCCCATCGTGGTAAATATGATTAACCACATATTCATTTATTTCACCACTCTGGCCCATTTTCCACGATATTTCCCTGATTGTATCGGCAATCTCTCGTGCTGTCTTTATATCCTTCTTGACATCTTCCACCTTCCGTATCTGAAACTTCGTACCACGATACGTATGACAGAAGGCACATTTATTCCACGGACAATTTCGTGTAACTCGAACTAACAGACTTTTCGCCTCACTGGGGGGTCGAATGGGACCCTGTTCGTATAAAAATTGCATTAGTGCTCCTTGTTACCTGATAAATTTCATTCGTGCCTAATGTAATCATAAAATTGCAAAAGGTCAAACATGAGGGGCGGATATGGTTGAGCCGAATCAGGATAACGGTATCAAGGATAAAAACCTGACGGGCTGCTGCCTAAACACGAATCCCTGAAAAAAGGATTTGGGCAACAGGCACCTGAAACTTCTAACACGACGGTCAAGCCAGCTTTTGCAATTCCTCCGAAAAGACATCGAATATTGCCTGATCGAAGAGCACAAATCTGACGAGATCAATAGAGTTGTTCTCTTTCAGGTACTCAATGATCGTCTTCAGGGCTATACGGGCTGCTTCACTCAAAGGATACCCGTACACTCCGGCACTGATAGCAGGAAAGGAAACACTTTTCGATCCCTTCTTGACGGCTTGCTTGAGACTCTCGAGATAGGCGCTCTTCAGAAGGGTTGCCTCTCCCCGTGTCCCTCCTTTGTAAATGGGTCCAACCGTATGGATCACATACGTTGCATTTAAGTTTCCCGCTGTTGTGACGACTGCCTGACCAGCAGGACAATAACCGATTTTTCGACATTCTTCCATAATGGCAGGGCCACCGGCCCGGTGGATTGCTCCGTCCACGCCACCGCCACCCCGTAATCCTGAATTAGCGGCATTAACAATTGCATCGGTATTTTCCTTTGTAATATCACCTAAAACAAGAGATAGCGTAGCATTCCCAATCTTTACGTCCATGGTTTGCCTCCTTCCCTTTTCCATACATGAACCATCAGGTCACATTCGGGCACATAACTGTTTGATATGTCTGTTATCGGCTTTATGGCATTTGATTATCGCTTTGAATACACTGTCCCGTGTAATGCCTCTCACCGGAAAACACTTACTCCGTTATATGATTTCCCTCGCCATACACCAGCATTCTATAGGTTTTTTCTATTCGATCCCAATTTTCTTCACGATCCATTGACCAGTATCTCCCAATAACCGACACGACCTTTCCGACCTGTAATTCCTCGCACTCTTTTTCTATCTTCTCGATATATATGGCACCGCTCTCGGGTCTTTCTCCTCTTCTTCCAAGCATGGCATGGACATACAGTTCCTTCACCCCTTCTCTTTTTGCAAGCTCCATCAGTGCAAAAAGGTGATTGACGGAACCATGGGAACTGAAAAAAGATACAATGCCGAGAAAATGCAGGGCCTTTGCAGAATTCCTGGCGGCATGAATTACCTTTAGAAATGCTCTATTTTCAAAAAATGAACCGTCCTCGATGGCCATATTTATTCTCACCCGGTCCGAATAGATCCTTCTTCCTGCTCCGATGTGGAGATGTCCTACCTCTGAATTACCCACGGTTCCCTCGGGAAGACCGACAGCTTCGCCGGCGGCTTGCAACAGTGAAACGGCATATTTCTTTGAAAGATCATCCATGACCGGGGTGCCGGCTGCTGCAATAAGATTTCCCACATCATTTTCGTTTGCACCCCATCCATCGAGGATGAGCAAGAGTATCCGTCTTTCCGTCGCACTGCCTGACGGCACATCATCTTCTATTAATGAAACACCGGTCATTGTCTTTGGTTGTGGTATCCCCAATAACTGCAGAACCGTCGGTGCGATGTCTGATAATTCCCCGTTATTTCGCAAATTCATCTTACAACACTTTTCAACAAGAATAAAGGGTACAGGGGAATCGGTGTGGCCGGTATCGACCGCTCCATCGGGGTAAAGCCACTTTTCCACAGTACCGTGATCAGCCGTTACAAGGATGGTAACATCTTGTTCAAGCGCCTCCTTGACGACCAGTCCCGTATTTCGATCAACCGTTTCAACGGCTTTTATAACCGCGTCCCTGTTTTCTATATGCCCCACCACATCGACATTGGGGAAATTTGCTATGATTACATCATACCGGCTGTCGTGAATTTTTTCGATAATCGTCTTCGTAATTACGTCGATGGACATCTCCGGTGCTTCATCGAAGAGTGCTACATCCTTTCTCGTGGGTACAAAGATCCTCTCCTCTCCTTTCAAAATCCGTGAATCTTTCCCGTTGAAAAAAAATCCGAGATGGATAGCTTTCTCAGCCTCCGTTATCTTTACCTGCACCCGTCCATGTTGAGCAAGGATCTCGCTCAATGTATCACTCACACGGTCATCGGGTGGAAAAGCGACATCAACATCCAGACCTTTCATATACTCGATCATCGTGGTAAAATTGAGATCCAGATTGCTCTTAATGGAAAATTTATCAAATGAGTCCCTGGTGAAGCTTTCCGTCAGTTCAACTTCTCTTTCACCACGGATGTTATAAAATATGACCGAGTCTCCTTCCGCAAACCTTCCGAGCGGTTGTCCTGATTTATCCGTCAGAACGAGAGGTTCCAATGTTTCATCTTCTTCGCCACGGGCATAAGCGTCTCTCACTGCCTGAGACATGACAAACGTACTCTGTGTAGTCATCGTATACTCCTGTTCAGTCGCAAACTCTGTGCGTCACGTTGCACGATAAAAATTTTTCCCCATTTTTTTAATAGAATGCGGGTCACTTGTAAAGATAATCTTGATACCGGCACTGACCAGAAAAAACCTTTTAGGTTGAAAACTGTACCGTTAAATGATAGATGTCACTCCATATATTATCATATTGAGAAGCCTCGACTGTCGCTATGTTGTGCCGGGAGAGGATTTCTGATAATGCCATGCACGACTTATGAGAGAAAAAAGTTATGATCTGACACAGGAAGAAATTCTGCGGGAACGAGCGCTCGTTCTGGCCCGAGCGGGAGATAGTGTGGACCGTGCCCTTAAAAAAATGAAGGCAATTGAGAAGATCATCGCTGATAAAGAGCACTTGTTAAACGAAGCCATCGAAAGCCGAATGAATGGAAACACGACAAACCATGATTATGCACCTCAAGTATCACCGGAAAAATTGGTAAGCGAGATCAATAAAAATATATTTACCTACAATAAGATGAGGGAGTATGCGAAGCTTCGATATTATTACTTTATCGTAACACGAGAAGCTATGGGATTTCGAAGGCACAAAATGGTCGAAGATATATACAGAATTCCATCAAAAAAACAACCTATTCAGAGGCGGTAATGAGCAGACACATAAAGCCGAGAATGAAAATGGTTACTTCACAGCTCATTTCCCGGGGTATCACTGATGAGAAAGTCTTGAAGGCAATGGAAAAAATCCCCAGGCATCTCTTTGTCGATGAGGGTTTGCATGATCAGGCATATGCCGACAATCCTCTTCCCATAGGAGAAAGACAGACGATCTCACAACCATACATCGTGGCTTTAATGACGGAAGCCTTAGAATTGACCGGACATGAAAAAGTCCTGGAAATAGGGACCGGCTCAGGATACCAGGCAGCAATACTGGCGGAACTGGCAGACAGGGTTTTTTCTATAGAACGAATTGCTTCTCTTGCCGATAGGGCACGAAAAGTTTTAGACTCTCTCGGCTACTATAATGTTCTGATCAGGGTCGGTGACGGAACGTACGGATGGAAAGAAGAATCACCTTTTGACGTTATAATCGTAACCGCCGGTGCTCCCCATGTTCCCAAAACGCTCTTTGATCAACTGACAGTCGGGGGCAGGCTGATCGTTCCGACGGGTGATCGGCATACACAGAAATTACTGAAGCTTACCCGTACGTCAAACGAACTTGACAAAGCAGAAACGAAAGACCTTGGAGGGTGTCGATTTGTTAATCTCATAGGAGAATATGGATGGAAAGGCTGAGATAGTGAATGCTTAGGAAATTGTACGACTGGGTTCTCCACTGGGCCGAAACGCCGTATGGATCATGGGCGCTTTTTATTCTTGCCTTCGCGGAATCGAGTTTTTTCCCGGTACCACCCGATGTTCTTCTCATTGCCCTCGCTATATCGATACCTGCCAGAGCATTCAGGTACGCGCTGATATGTTCGGTAGGTTCCGTACTGGGAGGCATGGCAGGATATATCATCGGCTTTGAATTCATGGATATTGTCGGTTTCCGCATCCTGAATTTTTATGGATTGATGGATAAATATGAAACCATAGGTAATCTTTATGAACGTTATAATGCCTGGGCGGTCGGAATAGCAGGATTTACGCCAATACCTTATAAGGTATTTACCATCTCGGCAGGTGCATTCAAAATAAACTTTCCGATTTTTTTAGTCGCTTCAATCGTCAGCAGATCTGTACGGTTTTTTTTAGTAGGTTGGCTCATTTATAAATTTGGTGCTGAAATACGATCTTTTATCGACCGTTATTTCAATATCCTCAGCGTCGTTTTTATGATTCTCCTCATCGGTGGCTTTATACTGATAAAATGGATTTTCTAAGGCTATGAGTTATAAGAATATTTTTGGAATCGTCTTCTTATGTGCCCTCCTGTTTTCAATAATGGCCTGTACGGCCCATTATAAAGAATCCGTCCGGGCGCAAGGCGTGTATCACACTGTTCACAAGGGTGAAACGTTCTATACAATAGCTAAAACATACAACATAAACATTCAAGACCTTGCCGAAATAAACAACATTACCGACACCAACTCAATCAAAGCAGGTGATGTTATTTTTATTCCCGAAGCACATGAAATGCTCGAAGTACCACCCACAGTCCCTCTTACAGAACCCATACAGGAAATCCCTGAAACCACAAAGGAGGCAGCAGTAGCAGAACCGAAAGTTGCAGAAGATAAAATCATTCAATTTGAACGAAAACGTTTCATCTGGCCTGTGAAAGGCACCGTATCGTCACAGTTCGGAATTCAAAAAAATGGAATGAGATTCAACGGCATCAAAATCGTCGCAAAGGAGGGAACCCCGGTGCTGGCATCGGCGGTGGGCAGAGTCATTCATTCCTCACTTCTGAAATATTATGGGGAAACAATAATCATAAAACATAATGATAATTATTCAACTGTTTATGCTTATCTTAAAACCCGGCAAGTCAACGTGGGCGATACGGTAGCACAGGGTCAGACAATTGCTCTCCTCGGTAAATCCAAGAGACACAAGCAATGCTGCCTCCATTTCGAAATCAGAATAAAGAACAAACCGAAAAATCCGCTCTTTTATCTGCCTCAATCGAACGCTGCTCAGCTCGGGAAAGCAACTTACGCACGAGGAAGGAAATGAATGACGGAATATTGTATTTGTGAGGATAGATGATGACATCTGACGTTAATAATGTTGAAAGGGGATATAATGAAGTTAATCGACGATATCTATGTATATGAATGGACCAGTTTTTTTGACAACAATTGTAACAGTTTTTATATCGGCGGTAACGTCAAGGCACTGATAGATCCCGGTCTTAAAAAATATGTCCCCGATCTTCTCACAAGCATGGAAACCGACGGAATAAAAAGAGAAGATATCCGTTACGTCATTAATACTCATTCCCACCCCGATCACTTCGAGGGGTCTGAATTATTCAATGATGACCCTGATGTTCAGATCGGTTTACATGAAAAGGAAATCTCATTCTTAAACGAAGTAGGAAGTATGATGTACAACTGGTTCGGGCTCGACTTACCGAACGTCACTATCGATATGATTTTGAAAGAAGGTACCATTATCCTTGGTGACGAAACATTTGAGGTTTTTCTCACCCCCGGTCATTCGCCGGGATCGATAGCCCTCTACTGGCCGTCGAAAAAGGCTCTCTTCTCGGGAGATGTCATATTTGCTCAAAATGTGGGAAGGACAGATTTTCCGGGAGGTGACGGGGTACTACTGAAAAATAGTATAGTTGAATTATCAAAGCTCGATATCGACCACTTTTTACCTGGCCACATGGGGATTATCGAAGGGGATGAAAACATCAAACATAATTTCCGATATGTTATCAACACCATATTTCATTACATATAATGAAGAACAAAGGATACTACTGACGCCAATACTATCCCCTTTCACCGTATAACGAGTTGCGATACGAGGTGAAACATTCCCCTGTTGGTATCAAAAAAGATATTATGTGCCGTAACACGAAATCCTGTCTCATCATCATTGACAAGGGGAACTATATCGATGCGGGTAACATCATTCCATTGGTCGTCCACACCGATCCGCACGACAATACCCTCTTGATTACATTCATAGGAAATTCCATATGAATCGAGAACACGTGTCACGAAATGGTTCTTTCGTTGTATGATGGTAATCGCCCGTTCCTTCAGGGCACGGATGCGACCGAACGACTGGGAATACGTCTCAGAAAATGTGACTATGACGCAAAGAATAACGAGTACAGCAAAAAACAATCGTTGAAACTTCATTGCCTTTCCTTTCACCTGTATATATCATTCATCATGTTTGGAACAGACCGCAGATCAAACCAGTGTGCCCGCGGTTACATCATAATAAGCCGATTTCTCCAGCCTCGACAAAGTTAGTTTCGCTGCTTTCTTTTTGAAGGGGGCGATCCTGACGACGGTACGACAAGCCGTTTTATTCCGAACTTATCCGTATACAGAGCCGATGCAACTCGCCATGTACCTTGGGACTTCCTTAAGTATACTCTTACCACTGTCGATCCTCTCGACCCTTTGACACTGACCTTAAAATTTGCCGTACCTTCCCTCCCGGATAGTTTTACCGACCCGACAGGAATTAAACCGAAGCGTATGTTTTCGCCGACTGTTTTTTGTATCTCATCGCTATTTCGTATAAACGTCTCCGATATTCTGTATGCATCAGACCTCTTCAGCATGAAAAATACACCGGCAATTGTTCCCAAGAAAATGAGGATAACCACTGCCACGGCTGTTATGGTCAGCGTTTTATATCGCTTCGAAAAAATATCTCGCCTGCTGTCCTCCACGGGTGGCATCTCAGCACGTGGTGCCGGCTTTGCCGTTAAGCCTGCCCCGCATTTTACACATGTATAAGCCCGTATCTGTCTATGACCACACAGCGGACATTCGACCATTGCCGTCGCCTGTGATGTTATACCGATCTCGAGGGTATGCCGTGCTCCACATCTTCTGCAGGTAATCTCAAGCGTAGGATGTAACCGCTTCATCTTTATTTGATTTATATTTCCACAGAAAGGACAGATGACTATCATGTTCGGACCTGTTTTTTATGGGCTTACTTTTTTACAATATAGTACGACATTCAGTTTTGAAATTACGAGATATAAATGATATTCTTTTTCCTCGATGCTACTGATAGAAAAGTATCATAAAGACTTATTTTGAGCAAGGGTTTCATCTGCACACCCTTGATCGGAATAGAATAACACAGTGAATCATCATTCCGACAAGGCGGTGCATTTTGACGAATATTTATCACTATTTTATACCTGCCTTCGGCTGGTAAACGTTTCACTCTCGTTTACAAAACGGGGTATTCATGTTTCTGATTTCATAAACAGTAATGAATATGATATTCTTCTTGTAAACTGAGATATATTCCTCTATAAAGCGAATCATAATGTAAAAAAGGAGACTCCTATGAATGACATCATGATTAGAATCCTGCTTGCGAAACTTGGTGACGGTTATGACGAAGCTCTTTTACGACTGGGTAAAGCCCTCCTTGATGCTGGATTTGAAGTGATTTATACTAATACGCAAGAACCTGAGGCAATTGTTATTTCAGCCCTCCAGGAATCGGTTGATCACATAGGAATCACAATATTACCGGATGCCGATATTAACGATCTTGGAAAAATTATCGAATTACTGGCCCGTGAAAATGCATCGGATATACAGGTAACGGCTGGTGGCTTTCTGGCAGAAAAAGATATTCCGACAGCTAAGGGAATGGGAATTTCTGAATTCTTTCCCAAAGGTACAACATACCAGCAATTAGTTAAATGGGCAAAGGAACATATTGTACCGATCGATTCATGATAGCGAGTAATCAGCGCCGCAGAACGGAATCTGCAGTTTACTCGGTTTTCAGCACAAAGATACCCACAATACCGGGAATTAAATACCCGATACAAAGCTTCTGAAGACAATCGGTTGACATGCCTCGGTTTCAAAGTAATTTCGCATGATGAGTACCTCGCTTTCCCTGAGGCAGGCAGGTGCAAAATCCATTTTCGTATATCCGATCCGCTTATACTTCATCTTTGAGAGCCTATTAAAATCAGTCAGTTATTGTATCGCTGTATAATATGACGCAATGTAATCCACATAACTGTGGATAAAATTGTTGACAGGGCTGTTAATAATATCTGCAAGTTCAATTCAGGTTCAACTTTTTACCACATTGCACACGATTTAAGCACGCAATATGATTAGCATTATCAATGGGTTACGATTTATCTTTTCATTTCTTCATGTTATGCCTTCTCTCGTTCACTTATAGATGATATAGTTTTTAAAAATGGTGAAAGGAGGGACACAGGAATGACACTCCATGGGTTGGCAGGTAAACCCGCTCCGAGGAACATGTTAATCAATGTTCCCAGGGTTGTCAGTGCATATTACACCGGACATCCTGATGTTTCAGAACATGAACAGCGGGTGGCATTCGGAACTTCAGGCCATAGAGGATCTTCTCTGCGAAAAAGCTTTAATGAAGATCACATCCTAGCTACAACACAGGCAATATGTGACTACAGATCGGCCAATACAATCAACGGACCTCTGTTTCTCGGTATGGATACTCATGCACTTTCAGAATCAAGTTTCGTAACCGCACTGGAGGTTTTGGCGGCAAATGCCGTCGATGTCATGATACAAAAGGGTTCGGGATACACCCCCACCCCTGTCATTTCACATGCCATTCTCGTTTATAATCGAGGAAAGGCGTCCGGCTTCGCCGATGGTATCGTTGTCACACCTTCTCATAATCCCCCCGAAGACGGAGGATTCAAATATAACCCACCCCATGGCGGACCGGCCGATACACACGTGACCGATCTCGTGCAAAACAGGGCCAATGATCTCTTGAAAGCCGGCAACATCGACGTCAAGAGAATACTCTATGAAAAAGCAATCACAGCAGATACGACTCATGAGCATGATTATATAGAATCATATGTGAATGACCTTCAAAATGTTATTGATATGGATGTCATTCGATCATCGGGAATAACGATGGGTGTCGATCCCCTGGGCGGTTCCTCTATATCGTTCTGGTCACCTATAACTGAAAAATACGGATTGGATATTGATGTGGTGAACCCTCTTGTTGATCCCACATTCGGATTTATGACCGTTGACAGAGACGGAAAAATCAGAATGGACTGCTCCTCTCCTTATGCCATGGCTCGTCTCATCGGGCTCAAGGACAAATACGATATCGCTTTCGGCAACGATCCCGACAGTGATAGACATGGAATCGTAACTCGTAGTGCTGGGCTCATGAATCCGAATGCATACCTTGCTGTGGCCATCTGGTATCTTTTCCAGAATCGGCCCGGATGGAAGCCGGATGCGGCGATAGGGAAAACGCTCGTGAGCAGCAGCATGATCGATCGTGTAGCAGATCACTTGAAGAAATATCTCTCTGAAGTACCCGTCGGATTTAAATGGTTTGTGGATGGGTTAATCGATGGTTCAGTCGGTTTCGGAGGAGAAGAAAGCGCAGGGGCATCCTTTCTCAGAAAAGACGGAACTGTCTGGACGACCGACAAGGATGGTATCATTATGAATCTCCTGGCAGCGGAAATTACCGCGAGAACAGATCGTGACCCCGGCGAACTCTATCAAAACCTGATAGACCTGTTTGGCAATCCCATCTACGAAAGAATTGATGAAGCCGCAACACCGGAGCAAAAAGCCGTTCTGAAAAACCTGTCACCGGATGACATCAAAGTCTCTACATTGGCGGGAGATGAGATTGTCGCCAAGCTGACAGAGGCTCCCGGTAACAGAGTATCAATCGGAGGACTCAAAGTAGTCACAAAAAACGGATGGTTTGCCGCTCGACCGTCGGGCACCGAAGACGTCTACAAAATCTATACGGAAAGCTTTAAAGATGCAGAACATTTACAACAGATACAGGCAGAAGCCAGAGATATTATCAACAGTGCGCTGGCATCGGCACGAACAGAGGAACACTGACTTAAGAAGCCGTTGAAAAAGCCAACACGAGGCTGTTCAAAAAAGGGAAATGGAAATTCGAAAACCGAATATCGAAAATCGGGCATTCGTTTTCTACCTTTCGCCATGAGCCTTTGATCTTCAGCCTTTGCTGCTTTGCCGCATTCTTATTACTCTGCCCATAGAGCATCACGGAGACCGGATGTACGCTCGATCCGCCTGGTAACAGAGGTACGAAAGATTTTTTCCGAAGAGAAAACCGTGACGTTTTTTTGTGCCCGGGTAATACCAGTGTACAAGAGTTCGCGGGTTAACACGGGGGAATACCTGTCGGGTAACAATAAGTGCACCCTGTTAAATTCGGACCCCTGACTTTTATGAACCGTCATGGCATATACGGTTTCATGCTCGGGCAGTCTCATAGGATGAAATTTCCGAATGCTGCCATCAGGTGCCGGGAAAAAGACCCGAAGATCTTTGTCTGCGTCAGGATCCGGCAGCACAATCCCCACATCACCATTGAACAATCCTAAACGATAATCATTTCTGGCAATCAAAATCGGACGGCCTCTATACCAGCGACGATCCCCTTCTATGAACCTTTCTTCTCTCAGGATATTCTCGGTTACTGCGTTTAATACATCCACACCCTGAGGACCATCACGGACGGCGCAGAGAATCCGAAATTCATTAAAGAGACGGAACATTGCGTGAACATCATCCTCTTTCAAGCACGCTCCGTATGTTTTAATGACTGTATCCCTGAAAACCCGTGATATTTCATCGGGCGACGGGGGCCTTTTCCATGTAACATCCAGGAAACTATCATTTTGTAACAGGTCTACTGCTCGATTCTCATCACCTTCATTAACGGCCCGACTCATCAGGCCAATCCCGCTGTGACTGCCAAAGCGATAATTCTTCTTCAGCTGGATAATACAATCCTGCAAATTTGATCTGTTTCTTTCACGTCCATCCCCATCGATCTCATAGCCGGCAACCTTTTTGATGTCGCGACAGAATCGTTGTGAAAAGCCGTGGTTGATTCCCGTATCACAGATATCACCGAGTACGGCGCCTGCCTCGACCGAAGCGAGTTGATCTTTATCGCCTAATAATATGAGACGCGACTCCATCGGAAGCGCCTGAACAAGTTTAGACATGAGGGCAAGGTCAACCATGGAGGCTTCATCGATAACAACCACATCAATGGCGAGCTTATTGTTGCTGTTATAACGGAAATATGGAGAATGAGGAATCGTACCGAGAAGGCGGTGAATGGTTGACGTTTCTGTAGGAATCGCCCTCTTGATACTTTCAGAGCATTTGAGATGCTTTTTCGTAATCTCAATCGATTCCTGCAGTCTGGCAGCAGCCTTACCGGTGGGGGACACAAGGGCTATCCGCATCCTGTGCGATTTATCCTGTTCCAGAAGCAGGGCCAGTATAGCCGCAATCGTTGCGGTTTTACCTGTCCCCGGCCCTCCGGTAATAATGCATAAGTTCTTTGTTACGGCAGTAAATGCCGCTACTTTCTGCCAGTTAATATCACCATTCCCTTCTCCGGGTACGAGTCGTTCAAGACCATCCTTCAACATGGCACTGTCGATCGTTCCTTTATTATCGCTGACACGTTTCCTGATCAGGTCGGCCAGTTTCTCCTGATAATCCCAGTACCGGAAGAGATAGAGCCTGTTCTTATTGTCAAGGATCAGCGGTTTATAGTCACCGGGACTGCCCACTACATCAGATCCCATGAGTTTTTCAGACCATAAACTCAGATCGGGACAGATCACAGGTGTTTCGCCATCCGCTTCATCCACCATCTGCGTTCCTGCAATAGCGGAAAGATCAAGGCAGATATCTCCCTGTCGTGTACGACTGCTCACAAGAGCTGCCGCCAGTGAAAGCTCCGGCATATCTGCTCCTGACAGACTGCAGACAAACAAAGCAAAATGGATATCAATATGTGACAGAATTCCACTGCTGCAAAGACGATTGAGGGTATCCTTACTCACGGGCTTCCCTTCCTGTTATAAGTTGCTCACATAATTCGCCGATCAGTTCCTCCGACGGTCTGTCTCTATATATGCCGACGTGAGGATTGAGGGGATCTACGCCGCGAAGAAACACATAAAATATTCCGCCAAAATGCCGTTCATAATCATAGCCGGGCAGACGCAGTCGCAGGTATTGATGCAGTGCCATTGAATATATATAGTACTGAAGATTATAGAACTCCTTTTCCATGACAGCAGCCATTGCATTCTGTCCGTAATCGTTTACCCGGTCACCCAGGTAGTTCGATTTCCAGTCAACCAGATAATAACGACCCTCGAAGCCGAACACCATGTCGATGCAACCCCTCATGAAGCCCCTGGCGGGTGCAAAATGCAGCCGCTCGATTCGTTCCGGAAATCCCCTCACAGGGGGTGATTCCGTATGTTTTTCAAATAGGCGATTCAAGCCTCTCGTTGAAATCGATCTCAGGGGAAAATAGAATTCAAGTTCATTGAGCCTGTCCTCGTTTCTTATAGACGAAAGGGTCAGGTAATTTCTTTCCGGTTCAAGCGGAACCGTCACGATATTTCGAATCATTCCGCAGATCGTGTCGTTCCATGCAGCATCAAAACCGTAAGCCGCGAGTTTCTCTCCGACCAGTTGCTGTATGGATGTCCCGGTGCCGACAATAAAATCAAGGTGCTCGAGGATATCATGGAGGCATGTCCCCGCTTTGGCACCCCGGGGAAAGGAAAAAATAACCGGTGTCTCATTTACTCCCAACATTTTATCATCACCCGGATCATCACTGGTATCATGTATAAGGATTGTATCCCGATCGGCGACTTCCGAATCCTGAGATCTTCCGGATATGAGCGACGAGAAACTTGCAAGGCGCCACTCACGGTCTATCGGTACGGAAAACGTACGGCAGGTAAGTTGAACGTCTCTTTTGTTCCGAGAAAGAGATTTTTCATCATCCCTGATCGGCATCTCGCACAGGCTGATGGCACCCTGCGACATATCACGGATAGATTTCAACTCGTTGAACAGGGTTTCATCATTTAATGTCTTGAAGTGTTTTTCAGTTCTCTCGATGACATTTTCGTTATCCCGGTCGTCACTGCGATGGAAGAGATAGGCGGGAGCCGACGTCTCTGCCTCGTTGAAACGTCCCCATACCAGGTAGCAGCGTTCTTTCGCCCGCGTCAGTGCTACATAGAGTAATCTCATATTTTCCGCAAGCTGTTCCTGTTCCGCGAAGGCCCTGTTTCTGTCCATATCCCCGGACCCGAGATCAAGTGTCAATCTCCTGCCGTTCTCTTCATCATGAAACAGAAAGGGCTTCTTTGGATTTCTGACCTTTGAACCATCCCACAGAAAGGGGCAGAACACGACAGGATACTCAAGACCCTTACTCTTATGAACAGTAACGATTTTTACTGCATTTTCGTCACTTTCAAGGCGTAACTGGTTCTCTTCCCCGTCCGGCAGAGACGATTTTCTCCTGTCTGAAAACCACTGTAAGAGACCTGTCATGGATACGCTATTTTCGAGAGATGCCTGGTGAAGAATTTCGGAAAGGTGCATGAGATTCGTCGTTCGTCGCTCCCCATCATGCAATGACATGAGACGGGGAATTATATTTTCAGTTTCAATGAGTGATCTGAACATGCGGACAAATCCGTGTTTGTGCCATGCATCGTGATATCGGCGAAATGAAAGAAGCCTCTTTTCCCATGCCGTTTCATTATTCATCAGGTCATCCAGATCTTCTCCGCGCATGCCGAACATGTCTGTTGAAAGAGCACCCTTGATCAGGTTCTCATCGTTCGGATCGGCAAGACCGGATAATATCCTCTCAATTTCCAGAGCTTCATGTGAATCATAGATGTTTCCCGCACTGCACAGGACACTGGGAATGCCGAACGCTGAAAGCGCACCCTGCATGAGGCGTGCTTCGATATTTTTCCTCACCAGCACGGCAATATCCTCTTCTCGGAGAGGTGTTCCTCCTATCGTGACTCGATTGCCCTGATCCGGTCTCAAAAGCCTTGAAATTTCAGCGGCGACAGCTTTTGGAATCAACTCCCGGGCAGCTGTTTTCGTCAGTGGTTTTTCGGACTGTACAGTCTTATGGGCATCGACGAACCAGATCCGGAAAGGAGCTCCGACGTGGTCTTCTCCCCCTGATGATTCGCCATCGTGCTCCAATCCCGGCACAGACCTTCCATAGGAAATATCCCTATAGATAAATGGATTAATTGCTTGCGTAAAGATCGTGTTGACAGCCCGAATCAGATCGGGGCTTGATCGCCAGTTCCTGTCGAGCGTATACCGGGCCTCTGCGTCCTGAGCAGCCTCTATATAGGTAAAGATATCGGCACCTCGAAAACTGTATATGGCCTGTTTCGGATCACCGATAAGGAAGAGTACACCATCCTTCGTCCCGAATACCTTTCTGAAAATTGCATACTGAATCGGATCGGTATCCTGAAACTCATCGATAAGTGCTGCCTTGAATTTTGCCCGAATCGATCGAGCAAGTACGTCACCCGTTCGCCCTTCCAGTGCATTACGAAGCTTCAGCAGTAGATCGTCAAAAGAAAGAACGTTTTCCTCTGTCTTGCGCCGCGCAAACTCTCGGTCCACATGGCTGAAAAACGCTTGTTTCAGCCCGAGGAGACGGTCTTCAAAAATATCTTTCAATATCTTCCGACGTTCACATAAATCCTCACAGAGTTCAAAAAAAGGGTGTTCCGGTGGTGCATGATGTTTTTTTACCGAACTGCGTATTTCCTTTGCCGTAAACTTTTTAAACCAGTCGCATGATTCGATCTGATTTCCTGGGGAGGACACATACGCATCCATCAATTGAACCCAGCGTGGTATTTTTGACTTCCCGTATCTGGTCCGATTCAGTCCCTCGTCTTCCATGAGAAGTTTCTCAACGTCGTCCCGCGAAGACTTCCAGGCCGAGCAAACCTTATGAAAGTATTCCAGATATTCACGCTCCTCGTCGGAAGAATCGGGAATTCCTGCTTCCGGAATGATCTTCAGATGGGGGCGACAATATGTGTCGGACAGAAGTCCATACAGTTCATCGGGTGCAACATGACTGTCAATCGCATACTGTACAAAAAGGGGTGATGCTCGATAGAAATGTCCGCGCCAGAAATCATCGCTGACTTCCCTCTTGAGACGGGACAGATCCGTGACAAGTTCCGTATCAAAGAGATTGCCGCTTTCGAAGGCATTTTCGGTAAGCATTCTCCTGCAAAAAGCGTGTATGGTAAATATGGCCGCCTGATCGAACGATCGAAGGGCCTCTTTCAGAGAGACTAACGCCGTCTTTGAATCAACATGTTTTTCCGCAAGGCCGGAGAGAAAAACGTCATCACTGGCCTCACCGGAAAATACTCGTACCGCCTCGCCCAGCCTGTTGCGGATTCGTTCCTTCAACTCCGCCGTTGCTGCCTCGGTAAAGGTAACGACCAGTATCTCACCGACATCATAATTTTGTTCCAGGATCAGCCTGAGAAAAAGTCCACTGATAGTGTATGTTTTTCCCGTACCGGCACTGGCTTCTATCAGGTTCGTCCCCCCGAGGGGATTGTTTAAAAGGTCAAACTGATTCGTCATCCTGCCATCTCTCCGGAGTTTTGAAGAATCGGTTCATAAATCTTACACGCAACCTGTCTGAATTCTTCATCGAGGGGATCGGTTGTACCGAAACACAGTTGATAATACAGATCCTCACATTCACCGCGACGATAATCACTCCCCACCCATTCGGCGTGGGCTTGTTTCAGGGCAATCTCCGGTTGCTTCTCTTTCTCAAGAATCATGCGAACATATTCCCAGGCTGCGCCGGGGAAGAAGTGAAGAGGCTTTTTCAGTCCCGCCCAATACAGATCCAGGAGTGTTTTCAATAGTGTTTCGCTATCCTCCACGGGCAAATATTCCCATGCCGTCCAGATGGCGTCTCCGGGTCTCGGTCGAAGCATTGCCAGGATACTCTTTCTGGAACAATCGATAGCCATGACGTAATTGAGCACCAGATGATTAATCCACACCTTCAAATGATCCCGGGGTCTTAATCTCGCATAATGGAATTGCAGCGTGTGTTCCGGGTAAATATCACCGATTCGCCCTGTTACCGTGAAACCGTCTATATCCAGCTGTACATCCAGAGGGTCAAACGGTTTGCCACCCATGTACGGAACCGTTTTTTCAACAAATCGTTCCACACCCCGGATGAGTGCTTCATACATGCAGTCGCCTACCGCACCATGGGGAATCATGCCTGCAGCCTGCACGATACGGTGAAGATCGCCACGGCTCCGCCCCTCCAATGTTCTTTTCACCAATTCTTCCGCAAGGAGATATTCTTCCAGAGGGGGGATATCAAAATTTTCCGAGTCCGTAAGAATGCCTTCTCTGTTGTCCAGATAGATCCCCAGGCGCCTGTTGAGAAGATACCGTGCCGGATTGCTGAAGAAACGGTATAAATCATTTATACTGACAACCTTCCATTCATCCGCTGGTTCCGAAAGTCCCCTGCTGATAAATGGGACAGGGTCTTTCTGGGGTTTGACGAGACATTCGGCTGCCTTGTAATTCTGTTCTGAATAGCTGAACAGGTTGGAGCCCCGGTTCGAATGGTGATCTCCGAAATAATCGGGATGAAAGGCCTGGAGACGATGTTGAATAAGGAGTTGCTCCCGCATGTCTTTCCCGGGAATCTGAAAACCCGCTTCAATATAATCAATAAGCTCATTCACCATGACTGATGGTGGTTTGCTGCTGTTATCTTTGATACTCTGCCCTTCATAACTGATATATAATGTATCCCGGGTTGAAAGTATTGCCTCCAGAAAAAGATACCTGTCGTCGTTTCGTTTTGACCGGTCACCCCGTCGAGGCTTCTGCATCATGAGATCGAATCCCACCGTCACGGACTCCCGGGGGTAAGCGTCGTGATTCATGCCGACCAGACAGGTAACCTTGAAGGGAATACTCCGCATGGGAAGCATTGCGCAGAAGGTAATGCCGCCCATTATGAAACCGAACCCGTATCCTTCATTTTCAAAACAATGGCCGATATGCCAGCGTACTGTCTTGATGTCGATTTCTTCACGAAAGTCCGCCAGTTCCTGCATGTCTGCCAGACTATTGATCGTGCGCCGGATCAGGTGCATTTCCCGTTCCGAATCATCATCAGGTTTGAAGAAACCCTCAAGAATACCCGACAGGGTCTGAGACCACATCTCCAGGGTTTGCGGTTGTTCGAGATCTGCCGTCTGCGTAAACAGTTTCACCATAAATTCGATGAAACGGCCGAGCACCATGACATCACTCCCTTCCACATTATCATACGGTACAATGTCCTTCATCATGGTCTCGTACTGTCCCGGCATGGCATAACCCAACAGCAGCCGTTCGAGTCCGGCCTTCCACGTATTTTCCCGGAAACGATGAAGACCGGCCCTGCTCCTGGTCTCGCCATCAATTCCCCATCGAATGCGCGTATCATGAATCCACCGGTGCATTCGTTCATAATCGTCGTCATCGATATCAAACCGTCTCTTCACCACCGGTGATTCCAGAATCGCACAAACCTGTGAAACGCCGAAACGGCTTCCCGCCAGGTCGAGTATTGCCAGGAACGTGTCCATTATTTTACTTTCCTGCTTCACACTCCGGTCAGCAATGGTAAACGGTATCCTCCTCGGATCGTCATAGGAAATATCAAAGACGGCCTGTATATACGGTGCATATTTCTCAATATCGGGAATCATGACCACAATGTCTTTGGGCGTGAGTTCCGGATCGCTTTCGAACATATCGAGAAGACGATCCTGCAGAACCTCCATTTCCCGCATAGGACTGTGGCATGAGTGAATCTGAATCGATCTGTCTTTTTCCGGTATAATTTTCTTATCATGCAACGGTCCCTCCCGATCCACGAGATTGAGAATATCGGACTGAATATACGACAGAAGCGTTTTTTTACCGGTGTCACTGAATGATTCGATCTCTTCACAATTGAATTCATGTAATACATCAAAAAAATCTCTGCCGAGCGTCCCCATCGATGCGAGAAGGCTGTTCCCTCCTTCAAGGTAGAGTTCATCGTCAGTATGCTGCTGATTGTTCCGTTTTGCTTTTGTTTTGCGAATTTCTCTTCCCGAACGTATATCGCCCCAGTACTCCCGGCATGGATTCATCAGAAAGAGATTTACCTCGGTAAAACGTGATATGCCGGCAAGGATCTGCATATGGAAGCGGGGAAGTGCCGATATTCCGAAGACAGACACCCTCTCCGGAAAATCCATCCCGGTCCCGTGACCCTCTCGAATGGTATCAAGAAACATCTTTCCCAGCGCCGCACAATGATCTGCACCAACGCCCTTGATAAGTTCCCTCCAGAGATCGGCCTGCCAGTGATTCTCCTCCCCCATTTCCCACCTGAATATCATCTCGGGACGGAAGACAAGGTACTGGTCATACGTGTGAGCAATCCGTTCGCAAAGCTGGAGACGTTTGAGATGATTCCCGGCGTCTTCCAGATAAGCCCTGAGACTCCGGAAACCGTGGCGCTTCATGCAAGATGGCAGAACCTTCATGATTATCCACGTGAGAAGAGCCGGGTCGAAGGTTGAACGCTCAGGAACATCGGGAAATATTTTTTGGAACATGGTGTGGATGAATGCATTTGGAAACGGGAACCAATAGTTTGAACAGATACCATGACGCGTGGCGAGTTCCAAGGAAACCCAGCGTTCCATCCCCTTGCTCTGAACGATAATAAGTTCTTTGTCCAGAATTGAAGAAAGAGGCGTACTGAGGACCTCGGCCAGCATCTCAGCCAGGATCTCCATACGATTACTGGTATAGAGTCTCAAATACATAACGGCATGCCAAACTCACTCTATTAAACTCCCCGTAGCCAGCGACGGAGATTCTTTAAATGTAACGGTTGGTATATCTGATATCACAGGTGTTAAATCTTAATCAATTACCAATCGTTATATTTTGTCTTACCGTTGCCGTCGTACTTCTGAAAGACTGCTTTTCCGAGTCACAACCGAGAGGCCATCTTCATTGAAAACATTTATAATAATGAATATATTATGTATGATTGTATTTCGTAAATGATGTTTTCAACCTTAAGAAGAAAAGGAGGCTCGGTTATGTCGAAAACAGAAGAATATCTCCAAGAGGCGTTTGCCGGAGAATCACAGGCGAACCGAAAATATCTGGCATTTTCCGAAAGGGCACAAAGAGACGGTTATTCTCAGGTTGCACGGCTCTTCAGGGCAGCGGCAGAAGCCGAAACCGTTCATGCCCACAATCATTTGAGAGTCCTGAAAGGAATACGAACGACAAAGGAGAATCTCGAAGAAGCAGTCGACGGTGAGATATATGAATTTAAGACTATGTATCCGAAGATGCTTGAAACTGCTGAAGCTGAAAAAAACAAGGATGCAGAACGAACGTTCCGATATGCCTTCGAGGTTGAGAAGGTTCATGCCGAGCTCTATAAAAATGCTCTCGACAGTCTGGATACGAAACAGGAGGAATATCCGTATTTCGTCTGTCCCGTCTGTGGGTATACGGCGGAGAATGAACCTCCTGATCTATGTCCTGTCTGTAATACCAAAGGAAAGATGTTTAAAAAAGTCGAGTAGCAAAATCGTCAACATGCAACCTGAGACGACAAATGATAATGGATGAGCATTTCGACTCACCCATTATCTTTACTACAGTCATGATTCACTGATAGCCGTGAATCCAGGACTTTGCTGACACAATTTCTATCCCTTTTTTCTCCCCCTCAGATAGTCGATCATCGGTTGCATGACGAGGGGCACCACATCTCCGATCATATGCGGCATCAGGTTATCCATGACTTTCGGCATTAATTCAGGCATCTGTTCCGCCATATAATCGGGCATGGTAATTCGCTCCCCCACTCTTTTCAGCATGACCGGCATCACTTTCGGCATCATCATGGGAAGCAGCCGGGGGAAGAGGATCGGGAACAAGGGTCTCATTGTCTCCAGTGCCCCGGGAATTTTTCCCATAAATCGCATCATCGGTCCCATACCGAAGGGCATGGCATCAATGAGTTCCGGCCACATTGCACCCATGAGATCTGCAAAACCCTGGGGTGTCATCAGCTCAATCATGGCCTCGAAAACAGCCCATTGTTTATGGACTTCCGGATTAGGATCGGGAAAATCATAGCCGAGCGCTGCCGAAGCAAAGCGCGCCAGATCGACAACCTCAACAGGTACTCCTCTCTTTTCTGCGGACACACGCAACTGGACCTGACAGCAGGGACACAGGGCAAGCATTTTCTCCGCTCCCACGTCCAGTGCCTCGTCGAGTCTCTCCTTACCGACATCGGCCGCAACAGGAGGATCTTTGACCAGGGTCAGTACACTACCGCAACAGTGTGCATCCTCGCGATTGTAACTCATCTCGACGAAGTTTACATTGGGTATCGCCTTGATAAGTTCACGGGGCGGTTCATACACTCCCGAGGCTCGTCCGATATGACATGAATCATGGAATGTCACGGTGACAGGCGGCCCTTCTTTCTCGGGAAAAGAAAATTCACCTGCTTTGATCTTTTCAGCCATTACCTCACTGTAGTCCCTGGCTTTAATATCGTATTCAATTCCAAGTTTCTCCGCCCATTGAGGATAAACCTGCCGCCACATTATATTACAGGCGGGACACGACGATATAACGGTATCTGCACCGATATCCTTGACGGCCTGAATATTTTTTTCATAACATCGGCAAAATCGTCCCACAGACCGGCAACGAGGACCGGTGTTCCACAGCAGTTTTCCGGCTCTCCCAGGTAGGTAAAGTCTACTCCCACCTCATCGAGCAATCTCACAGCAGTCATGGCTATGTCGTTTTCAACATAACTTGCCGTACATCCCGCGAAGTAGACTGATTTTGCAAGATGAGCAGGACCATGTTTTTCCTTCAGATCCTGCGGAAACCAGTCGGTACGGTTCCTGCGGTATGCCGCCCGGATATCCCCTTCTTTTCTCAGTGCCGCCGCCATCATTTCGAATGGCGGAAAGGTCATCTTCTTCTTTTCATTGACCAGTTGTCCCCGCAACTTCATCCACGACTGTTCAATCGGAAGGGATGCAGAGCACCTGAGATTACAGAGTTCACAGGTGGTACAGACGAGAATCGTATCGACCATGAACTGGTTCCACTTCTCACGGCCTTTCATGTATTCACGCAGCCAGTACCATTTGCCGCGGGGGCTCTGGCTCTCCCAGCCCCGACCGTAAAACTGATCGCACTCTTCAATACAATAACCGCACTGAGAACAGCTATAGGCATACCAGGCAATATCGGCAGGTATATCACGAACACCTTCTGACGGTCTCTCACCGATCTGCGTAATGATATAGTTAGCGAAAGGCCGTACAAGCGGTTCGATGAAACCACCGAGACTGACAGCCGTACCCAGCAATCCGTCACCAATAACCTTACCCGGATTTAAAATATTTTTCGGATCGATTTCTTTCTTAAATGTCTTCAGGCGGGCGAGTCGCTCCTTCCCCAGTACTTCTTCCGCCTTCTTTGCACAGTAGAGTCCCGTTGAATAAGCACGTCCACCATGTTTTTCAGCAATATTCATAATGGTCAAAGACAAACTGAATACAAAGTTGTAACTGAACGTACGTTCATCGCTGGGGATGTACCCGAGAATAACAACTTCCGGCTTTCCTGATGCCGACTTCCGTATGATAACACCTTCCTTGACGATCGGTTGATTTATTCTATGCTCAATTTCGGACATAAAATCGCCAAGAGCACTGAGCGGTATGACGACTTCAGCGGGCACCAGGCTCGGACCCAGACGTTTAACTACCATCAGTTTGAAACGGTTTTTCCATTCATGCCGGGCGATACGGTCGCTCAGAATTTCGGCCTGGCAGAGTTTTAAAAGGTTTTCCAGTCCATCCATGACCGCTTTACGATCCTTCGATCGAAATGTAAGGGTTGTTATGTAAGAAGCAGGGAGGAGCACCCGTTCCTCCACAGGGTGACCCAGATGTTCCATCAGCGGAGCCCGGTTTTTGAGTTCAGCCATACGGGGATTGATAAAGAGGAGTGACCGGATGGGCAGGTTCGCTTCAGTCATTTTTTCAATAAAATGTTGCAGATCATGCGCATCAGGACAACCGATGGATAGTACATCCATGTCCTCAAGGGGTTGAATACGAATTGTCACGCTGCTGATCAGACCGGTAATACCCTCTGCATCAGAAATGACATCCAGTTCAGATCCGTTGAATTCCCGGATTGATCCGTCAGGCAGGACGACACGAGCACTTACTACATTATCGCGAAACCAGCCCGCCTCATACGATCCGATACCGGCCCCCCCTGAGCAAGCCAGCCGCCCACTGTGGATCCCGGATAGCTGGTAGGGTATGTACGGAGGGTAAGACCCTGTTTTTTAAGATACCGATCAAGCTTTTCCCATACCACACCGGACTGTACGGTAGCCGTTTGTGCGTCTGAATCGACACCAATAACTCGGTTCATCCGGTAGAAGTCAACGACAATCCCTTTTTTAACAGGCAAAACACCCCCATAAACGGGTGATGCCTTACCCCGGGGAGTCAGAACGATTTCGTTTTCCATCGCCCATCGAATGAGCCCGGTCAATTCTTCTTCATTCACGGGCTGAACGACAGCATCAGGAACAGTGCTGCCGATCAATGGCTTGATAAGACCAGGAATGGCAGCAATGTCATGACTGTACAGTTTCCGCTCAACTTTATCGAAATTGACACGGCCGCCAAACCTCTCCTTGAGATACGATTGCTGTTTGTTATCTAATTTTGCCATGTTCTTCTCCTTTTTTAAGAAAAAAGGTAAAAGTGATAGAGATAATGTTACTGTTCTACTCACGACAATATAATGTGTCATGCTCGTTTCCGAACACCATTATCAAGTTATGGTGAATTTTCATCGTGATCGATATTTGCGTTGAGAGTCAGACGGTACACTATCTAGAGAAATCAGATGGAACGTTCTTGATGAATTATCATTGTGACGCATTATTTTAACGGAAATAACGCATATGTGAAAACATTTTTTACTTTGAATGCCAACTTTAATATACAAAGAGTGAACTGTTCATAGAAATCGCCCCGACGGGCACCCCACGTTTCAGGTCTGCACATATTTGCCGGTACCGACAAGGGGAGAAAATGAAAAAAGACTTGTATTAAACGCCGGAGTTACATACTATTTCGCAAATATTTATTCCGCGTGTATAACTATAACATTCACACAACAGAGGAGTCTCTATGCAATTTTTCATCAAGTTACTGATCAGTATCGCGCTCATTATTTTCTGTACTCAAATAGGTCGAAAGTTTCCCTCGCTGAGCGGTCTTGTTGCAACGATGCCCTTGACCAGTCTTATCGTCCTTGTATGGCTCTATACGGATAACCCGGGCAATTATACATTAATGTCGACCTTCGCAAAGGGAGCCCTGTGGGGAATTGTCCCCAGTATCCTGTTTTTTATTTCCATCTACATCTGCTTCACGAAACATCTTCCTCTTGCGGCGGTTCTGTCGGCGAGCTTCGGTGTCTGGTTGGTTGGTGCATCGATCCATCAATGGCTGCTGGGGTAAAGTCACGGTACAATACAGCCACATTGCACCGTGCCCGATTTCTGAAGATATACGAATCATTCATGTATTCCTGCTCAGGACTCTCTTTTGCTGTTCAGAACATTCAATACTCCCCGTATTGTCGTTTCTGAGAGAAGTGCCTGTGTAAATGATTCTGCTTTTACAAGAGAAAGGTTGGCAATACATTTCTGAACGGCCGGCAAAAATTGAGGATTGACACTGAAATTACGAATCCCGATACCGAGTAAAAAAGGAATATATTGCTCTTCATGAGCCATCTCACCACAGACAGACAGATCTTTCCGGTGATTCACTATTGCCTTCACAATCTTTGAAAGTCCCCTCAACACCGATGGATGATATGGTTTATAATAATCGGATACTTTTTCGTTTGTCCGATCGACTGCCAGGGTATACTGGACAAAATCATTCGTCCCGATGGAGAAGAAATCTGCCTCGTTCGCCAGTTGATCAATAATTTCAATCAGCGACGGAAGTTCAATCATCAGACCGATAGCCGGATTACCGTGATGAGGAAGATGTAACTGGCTGAGTCGATTCATGCAGTCGAAAACGATCTGTTTTGCTTCTCTGAATTCATCCACAGATGTAATGAGAGGGAACATGATGCGAAGGCTTTTGGCCTTCGAAGCAGCACGAAGAATTGCCCGTAACTGCTGTTCGAAAATATCCCTGTGATTGAGGGAAAAACGGATTGATCGAAGACCGAGGGACGGATTCGCCTCCCCCGTTGCATCCGAATACGGGAGGAGTTTATCTCCCGCAACATCAAGTGTCCGGATTGTTATGATCTTCCCCGCCATCTCTTCAAATAGCCGTTTATAGATATGATATTGTTCTTCTTCCGATGGAAACGATGAGCGAATAAGAAAGGGGAACTCTGTTCGATACAGCCCGACTCCTTCTGCTTTCAGATCACGGGCAAGACCGAGTTCACTGAGCAGGTTTATGTTAGCCAGCAGACGCACGCGAACGCCGTCTTTCGTCTTTGTTGAACGAGACATGGTTTTTGCCATAGATGCCACGGATTTTTTTGTTTCATTTCTGGTCTCGAACTGTTGAACGACCTTCTTTGAAGGCTTGACATAAATGTTGCCGATTTCTGCGTCTATCAGGATCGGAGTCCCCTCAGGAAGGTTCAGAAACTCGGGCCGGTCGGCGATGATAAGGGGAATCTCCATGGACCGGGACAGAATGGACACATGTGACGTTACACCGCCGCTGACGAGGATGATTCCTTTGACATCCTCGGAGGCGAGTTTCAGCATATCCGAAGGATAGAGATCGGGTGCAATCACTATGTGCCCTCTCATAAGGGGATGATCTTTTAATTTCTTGTACCGGAGGTTCGCGAGAATACGATTGGCCAGATCTTCAATATCGACTACCTTTTCACGCATGTAGGCATGGGAACTCGATGCAAATGCTGAAATGTAGTACCGTGCAACCGATCGCACCGCCTCCGCAGGAGACAGGCCCTCTTCTATCCTGGTGACGATTTTAGTAATAAAGCTTTCATCCTTCAGAATCATAAAGTGGGCGGTAAAAATGAGTGCCGCACTTTCGGGAAGACGTTCTGAAACACGATTCTGGAGTTCCTCTAACTGACGACCTGTCATCTTCAAGGCCCGGTAAAAATCTTTCAAGGTACTGTGGGGATCTGAGGCTGGATCGCCTATCATAAGCCGCCTGTAATTTCGCCTGAACACGGTGGAAGGTGCGAATGCATACCCGGATGCAGCAATCTTACCCCTGATGAACCGCAGACCCTCAAATATATCTTTCACCGACTGCTTCCCGAGTTGTTGATCGAGGTTCATCAAAAGACGGGCATTTTCGATGGCACCGGCAAGCTGGGATGCAATTGCCCGCAACGCCATAACGTCGATTTCATTGAAATAATTAAACTCTTCATGCTGAACAACGAGGACACCGATCTTCTCGACACCCTTCTGAATTGGGACGGCAAGAAAGGATTCATAGCGGTCTTCATCGGCCTCCTCGAAATACTTGAACTTCGGATTACGACTTCCCGACCCTTCAAGAATCGGCTGGAGTTGATCCATCGTTGTTCCTACGAGCCCTTCACCAAGTTTCATCCGAATCTTACCCACAGCGGCCGGATTCAAGCCGAGAGTCGCCGTAAGAACAAGTTCTTTCATGCTTTCGTCATACAGGTAAATAGAACACACATGGGCGTCAAGATGACGGGCTACCATCTTTACGGTACGTTGAAGGAAACTTTCTATATTGTCGCTTCCCGTGAGAATCGCCGCAAGTTCGCCGACATCACAAAGCAGATTAAGATGATCTCTATCTCTTTTCTTCATCAATGACTCCCTTATGCTGAAAACTGTCTACTGAATATCACCGGCCCCGGGATAACAGGAACAGGCACACCTTTGTCTGATTGTTATCCTTGAGGAGTCGTCTGCTTTTTTATGTCCGCCGGTACGCAGTTGGCCGGACATTCGAAGTAGATGCACCGCACACACTCATACCGTCGTATGGTCGCTCCAACCACCCCCAGAGAGAGAACGTAAATCACCAGTAAATCGAGACGCAGAAATAACCAGTACAGGGGAAATCCGACCATAATAACCGGGGCAATAAGTGAGACAGCCTTATCAAATAGATTTAACGGTCCCGGGCGAGGTGTAAAATATTTGGGAATCCCCCAGAAAAACATGCATTTGGTCGTCCTGGTGTCAGCAGTATAGTGGGGACAATGGGTGCAATAAAATCGATACACAACAACGATAAGGGTGATGCAGAGAAATAGATAAACGACAAACCAGAATATCGAGATGCCGGCGATTGCGATACACGCTGTAATGACCGGAACCGAAGCAACAAGATTCCAATAGAGATAATCAATAAATCGATGGCGGGTTTTTAACTGAAATGACGGGTCGATCATGTTTTTCGCCTCGCTTTCTTGAATAAACAGTTCATTCCTTTTGTATTCTAGATCCAAGTTTTTTCTGCAATACTTCCATGCCGGTACCGTATTCCGCAAGTTGCTCACGGGGGCCACATGTTTCGAAGGGTTCCCCGTCCGAGCTATAAGCAACACCAACCTGATGATCATAGATTACACCACGAACGATATCAGCCAGTTGTTTTGCCAGTTGATAGGCCTCGTCATAGGATTCTTCGGTATATTTTGCTTCGAGAGCTATTTCGGTCTCGGGAATAAACCAGAGCACTTCTATGGGGCCGTAAATCCAGTATGTATCCTTCTCAGGTTCCGTTTCAATCTGAATTTCGATTGTAATCCACTGGGTTGTACAATGATAGCCATGGTCATTTCTTTCGAATCCGTTTGTCATGAGATGTTCATCGACTGATTCACGTACTGAATCAGTTATCTTTCTCGTCATTAACACTGATAAATGCATGGACACTTCTCCTCCATAGTGCATATTCGAGATCGCTTCGTTGCCCAATTGGCTGTTTGACTTTCTCGTTTCTTCTCGAACCATCGAAAGATTTTCACCGGGTGATAGACTATCATCCATCACAACGATTCTGTTCTCAATCATCTGGTGGAACAAGATACCACGTTTTTGATTTATATGACAATATCCTTCTTTTATCAACTCCGTGGCACTATTCCTCTATTCAGGTGGTCCCACATACAAAGCAGCAAATGTTACCACCATACAGTATAAATAACCGATGCAACGGACCGTTTACTTTTACAGTACTTATTGCATGCCTTCATGTGCAAATTTCAAATAGATTTTGATCATTTTTTATGTTTTCTGCCAATCAACGATGTTTGCCTTTGAAGTAAACAAGACCGAGAGGTAGAGGCGTTGTGGTAATCTCGTTTTGTGGCAGTAAATTATGTAAAGTGACAAGCTAGCAACACTCTCTATTTCTTTGATTGGTTGACGCTATTATAAAAATATCATCAAAAAACAGCATATTATTTGTTGATAATCATACTATCTTCACTTTGTTACGCCACAAAATGATTAAGACAAGCGGATCATAGATTGAATGGTTATTGCAAGAAAAAAATCTGGCAACCATTGCAATCTTGAAGTGCTCAGATTGGACACTATATCTTATGCAGTACTTCCCAAAAGAAAGCATAAGGCAGTTTTAAGGAGCATCCAATTTTTCAAACGGTAATCGTTATTGTCTGGAATCCACATTTGACATAAACCGTAGGAACTAGTAAGTTACATTTCATAACGCATTGCCTAAAATAAAACGTTACCGAAGTACAGCGGTAAACCTTATGCGCATATGGAAAGAATAAATCTCAACTTATAATAAAATGAAAAATCGGTCTTTTGATATAAGGCCAAAAATCCTTCTTTGTTTATTAAGTAAGCAAAAGATGGGTGATACAAAATGGTTTGAAACGGCATTATTTACGAGAGGTGACAATATGTCAGTAACGGTAAAAATATTATCTCTATTTCTTGTCATTTTTCTTTCTTCCTGTATGACAGCAACTCCCAATCTTCATGTGATAATTGCTGACACGCAGATGACCTTAACACAACCAGCTACTAATTCAAGGAGTGCTGATATCTCCCCTGACGGGAAATATCTATTGACGGGAGGATTGAATGTCTTTACTCATTGGGATATCTCAAAGGGCATGCTGATAAAGAGATATCCGGTAGAAGGTACCGGTTTAGAAAATAATGTTCCTGCTGCGTTTGCTTCAAATGGCAAACATGCCCTATCCGGCGGCAAAGAACTAACGTTGTGGGATTTATCATCAGGCAAGATGGTCAGAAAGATCGGAAATGATCCAGTCTCAAGTCTAGTAGTTTCATTAGACGGGAGTGAGGTGTTAACATGCGATGAATCCTCTTGGGCATTCACACAAGATAAAATTAACATCTATGATGTGAACAGTGGACGTAAGATAGTCGATTGGGATGCAGGTTATAGCGGAGGTATTCTAGTTCTATCCCCCAACGGTAAATATCTGCTGTCTTCCGGAGGAGGGGGACGCGGCGCTGAAAAAAAAGAAAGAGGCGTTATTTATCTTTGGGATGTATCAACCGGTCGACTTGTAAATACTTTTGACGGCACAGGAGAAAATAAAGGCTGGGGACATGCTGTCCTGACAATGGCTTTTTCTCAGGATAGCAAATATGCCCTTTCGGGAGGAACGGACGGATCGATCAGATTATGGGATATTTCTTCCGGGGCGGAACTGAGAACGATACAAGGTCATACAGGCTGGGTGGGGACCAATGCTGTAGCTTTTTCTCCCGACGGCAGATTTATTATGTCCGTTGGCGGATCAGACGGTTTTGCTAAGCTATGGGATATCTCAACCGGGTCAGTGATTAGGGCATTTAAGATTGCTGATGACCGCTTTGCCGCGGCAAGAAGATTTACTGTTGGGCTCATCAATGGATGGGTAGCCTTTACACCGGACGGTAAACGAATCGTTTACATGGGATCGGATGCATCCTTCAGGATCTTTGATGTCGTGACGGGAGAAGAAATTGCCACGCTGGTTCAATTTCATAACGGCGAATGGTTGGTAATCACATCAGAAGGCTATTACAATGCTTCGGAAAAGGCCGCACACTATCTAAAAGTTGTTTATGAAGGGAAAGGCTATGGCGTAGACCAGTTCTATGACGTCTTCTACAGGCCCGACATCGTGGCAGCTAAGTTACGGGGAGAAGACATCAGCGGGCTGGTGACCATCACCATGAGAGACGCCATCAAGAGCCCACCACCTGTTGTCGAGTTCACCTCCAGGATCAGCGATACTGACCAGCCAAAAGTCAAACTCTGCTATCAGGTCAAGAGCACCGGCGGCGGAATAGGCGAGGTCCGTCTGTTCCACAACGGAAAACTCATCCAGTCAGACGGATATTACCGTGAAGCTGCAAAATCATCGGTTGAAAAAACCCACCTGGCCTCTCTCAACAGCAAGGCCATCTACGACGACATGAGGAGCGTGTCCATAAAGGGTAAAGCTGACTCGGTTCCCACGGTCATCAAGCCCAAAGGTAATACATGCGAAGACTGCAGAGATATAGACCCTATTGCCGGTGAAAATGAAGTGAGTGTTGCCGCCTTCAACGGCAGCAATACAGTTCAGAGCGACATGAAGACTATTCATTTCAATTCCAGAGTCAAATCCGGCAATCCTCACCTCTATCTCCTGTCGATCGGCATAAACCAATACAGGGACAGCAGCATCAATCTGAACTATGCCGCAAAAGACGCGAAAGATCTGGAGGAGAAGATCAAGGAACAGTCCGCCACGTTGTATGAACCGCAGAACATACACGACGCACGCCTGACGGACGCGAAAGCAACGAAGGCCAATATCACCGGAAAGATCGACGAACTGGCACAGCTCATGAAACCTAATGACAGCTTTATTCTCTGTGTGGCCGGTCACGGTGTGCTGTTGCAGAACCAGTATTACATGCTCACCCATGACTTTGACGGTCAGGTGAGTGATACGAACGTGATCAGCTCCAACGAGATCGTGGAGATGTCCAAGAAGATAAAGTCCCTCTCCCAGCTCTTCATCTTCGACACCTGCCA
>JAFGQS010000148.1 GCA_016935565.1 Deltaproteobacteria bacterium | reverse complement strand
GACCGAATCCTCTTTTTGAGGTGTCTTTATAACGGATGCCCTCCGTATCGAATCCTTTACCGTTATCTTCGATGGATAAATCGATCCGTCCCCGCTTTTTTTCCAGTGAACAGCGAACATGGTCTGCATTACTGTGCTTGGCAATATTGTTCACCGCCTCTTGCAGGATTCGATATATTACAATCTTCAAATTGACAGGAACGTCGTTCTCTTTAATGTCGATATGTTTATCAATACGAATGTCCGGGCAAACTTTCTGAAACTCACGGCAGAACCATGAAATGGTGGCCAATATCCCCAGATCATCGAGAATGAAAGGCCACAGGTCTGAACAGATCCTTCGGATTTCTTCAATACCGTTCTGGACGATAGGCACAAGAGATTCCAGCGATGTAACCACGCTCGATTCCTCTGAAACCCGACTTACTTCATGGGCGGTTCTCTCGACGCCGAATTTAACGGTCGTCAAAATTTGTCCGATACTGTCATGGAGTTCCTGAGCAATGTGTTTCCGTTCATCTTCCTGTGCCGTTACAAGCTGGGTGGAGAGGAAGCGAAGTTGCTTTTCCGATGCCTGCAGTGCCTCATCTGACCGTTTTCGTTCCACTATTTCCCGCTTCAGCTCCATGTTGACTTTTGTCAATTCAGCGGTACGCTCTTTGACCCGTATTTCCAGTTCGCTCCGGGCCTGTTTCAATGCCTCCTCCGCTTTCTTACGCTCGGTTATGTCTTCTCCCGAACTAAGGGTGCCTGTAATGTTATTAAACTCGTCCGTCAACAGCGTATTATGCCATGCGATTGTTCGCTCCATACCCATTTTTGTCAAAACAGGATTTTCAAAGTATGAAACGGGTGCAATATCGCCATTCATCAACTTTGTAAAAACAGATTTTATTCCACTGCGCATCCTCTCCGGAACAAACATATCGATCCAGTTTTTGCCGATAATCTCTTCTTCAAGGTACCCGAGAACATCGCACCCCTTTTTATTAATAAGGGCAACTGTTTGATCAGCATTGATCACAACCAGCATGACTCCCGCAACATCAAGGTACCTCTGGGCTTTATCCTTTTCTTTTTTTAGTGCTTCCTCAGTCCACTTGCGATCGGTAATGTCGCGAATAGATTCGATGGCCCCGATGATATTTCCATTGTGATCATATATGGGACTTGCCTTGCCCCATAGAAATACGTCTTTTCCCCTGACATTTGTTGGCCCCTCAGGTTCAGCGATGACACAATCACCCTTCCTCGAGATAAATGCGTATTTTTTTTCTGTTTCTTCATCAGGGTTCAATGCCAGATCGATTAAAATGGGTCTTCTCATACCGTAAAATGGCATGGCATATTCGTACGTTCCTTTGCCGAGAATGTCTTTTGCCTTCATGTCGGTCATCTCTTCAATTGCACGGTTCCAGGTAATAACTCTTCCTTCAAGATCGATGGCAAAGGTTGCATCGGGCAGAAAGTCAACAATATCAGCCAGCCGGCGCTCCGACTCTCTGAGTGCTTCTTCTGCCTGTTTGCGTTCTGTAATGTCTTCAATGACACCATCCATCCATTGAACTGTACCGTTTTGATCGTACTGGATCTTTGCTCGCACCGCACACCAGATTGGGGTGCTGTCTTTTTTGTGCAGTCTGATTTCCTCGTCTTCAACGAACCCGTCTTTTTTTATTATTGTAATAAAACGCTTTCGGTCTTCCGGATCCTGATAGAGATCGGAAACCGAAACATTCATAAACTCCTCAACTGAATCGTAGCCAAACATCCTGACCATAGCTGGATTAGCCTGGAGAAATCGCCCCCGAGGATCACCCGTGTTTCTGTACACGCCGATATTTACGTTTTCCACCAGCGTTCGATATTTCTCTTCGCTCTCCCGCCATTCTGTTTCCATTAGCTTGAGTTTGTTGTTTTCTTCTTGTAGTTCCGTCATTCTTTGTTCAAGTTCCTCATAGGTTGGTTTCTGAGTCATGTCCTGTGCCTCCAGACTTTCTTGATAAAAATCCTTATATGACGACTCATCTTTGAATAAACCGATACACTTTTATTTACAGTACATATTTCGGATTATGGTTCGACATGGTCACTGTTTAATTGCAAACTGTTGAAGTGAGCTGTATCGTTCCGCTTCCGTCATACTGTAGAGGTGTGATCCAGGTTTAGTTAACCGGATTGTCGTTGTGATGTGAAAAGGTTATGTGACCTCACGTTTCGATCCGTTATTTTTTCTGCTTCCATCATACAGATCGTATTCCAGGAGTCTGCATTCGATATTACTGTTATAAAAGGGAATGCGCCGTTTTGTCCGCAGTCCCACGTATTTTGCCAGTTCGAGATTACCCGTAAAAACGTATCCCCAATAACCTGTGCACTGTTGTTTGAAAAAATTACCGATTTCATGATACGTGATTTTCAGTTTGTTGATCTGTCCCAGCCGTTCACCGTATTCCGGATTGAGCATGACGATACCGGTACCTTCCGGGACGGGTGTATCACTGAAATTACAAACGTGAAAGTCTATGAGATGTTCGACGCCTGCTGTTGCAGCATTTTTCTTTGCCGCTTCGACGGCTTCTGCACTGATATCGGAGGCAATGATTTTCCCCTTTGTTGTCTTTTTTGATTGTCTGTTCGCGTGGTTTCTCAGTTCTTTCCAGGACAATGTATTAAACCCTTTAATATGCATAAATCCGAAGTTGTTTCGGAGCAGGCCGGGAGGTCTGTTGAGGGCAATCAACGCAGCTTCGATTGCCAGTGTTCCGCTCCCGCACATGGGATTGATAAAATGTCCCGTCCCGTCCCAGCGGGTTGCGAGTAGTGTTGCTGCGGCCAGCGTCTCCTGCATGGGGGCTTTGAGCGCAATCTTTCTGTATCCATGACGTGAAAGGGGCTCGCCTGAGGTGTCGAGGTAGACGAGGCACGTGTCATTCTGCCAGAAAAGGTGAATGACCGTCCTGTTTCTTCTGGAACCCGAATCAGGTCTGGTTCCGAATACATTATTGAACCTGTCAACAATGCCATCCTTGCATCGCACGTTTGCAAACCGCGGATCTTTGACGGCAGGGCTGTCGACCGATGAGGTGACGGAGATATACCCATCCTTATCGATATATGCTTCCCAAGGGATCTTTGACACTTCTCTGTAGAGTTCGCCGGGATTTCGTGCGATGAATTTCCCGATAAGAAAGAGCACGCGGTGACCTGTTCGAATGGACAGATTTATTCGCATCGCATCCTCAATCGTTCCCACTGTTTCTATACCTGCAACCAGTTCTGACATGATGGGGAGATCGAGATTACTGATCTCATCTCTCAGATAGGGTGATATACCTTTGGGACAGGTGATGAGGATGGTGTTTTCTTGTTTTAATACAGACATGGTCATACCATTGTTACCCTTGACTATCCGGTAGTCGGTTTCTATTGAACTTACTAACATATCGGAGATAGTAGTTCAAATATAATGCCCAT
>JAFGQS010000147.1 GCA_016935565.1 Deltaproteobacteria bacterium | reverse complement strand
TTCCGATGCGGAAGCGGCTCCCCTCATGTGTGCCGGTGCAATCGGTTACCGGTCGCTTCGACTGGCAAATCTTGAGGATGGACAGAACCTAGGCCTGACGGGATTCGGGGCTTCGGCCCACCTTGTCCTCAAGATGGCACAACACCTGTATCCAAATTCCAGAATCTTTATTTTTGCCAGGAGCGAAAAAGAACGGGCTTTCGCCAGGGAATTGGGTGCCGTCTGGGCAGGCGGCACAGAGGATGCATCACCGGAAAAACTCCATTCCATTATCGATACCACCCCGGCCTGGAAGCCCATCGTGGAAGGACTGAAGAATCTCGAATGCGGGGGACGGCTGGTAATCAATGCCATCCGGAAGGAGGACGGAGACAAAGATTATCTTTTGAAACTGGATTATCCCTCTGATCTGTGGCTTGAAAAGGAAATTAAAAGCGTTGCCAATGTTGCCCGGAAAGATATCAGTGAATTCCTGCAACTGGCGGCCGAAATTCCCATAAAACCACACGTGCAGGAGTTTCCCCTGAAGGATGCCAACAGAGCGCTATGCGAACTCAAAGAGAGGAAAATCCGTGGCGGAAAAGTTCTGAGCATTTCCTAATGACAGAGACTGCTGATTCGGCAAGCAAAGCCTGAGAAAGCAAGCAATGGTATGAATCCAGGAGGAAGCTCTGGACACGATAATGATACGATAGCAGGCTCCGGAGTCTTCGTCTTCACGCTTCCAATTTCATAAAACAGTACGGGTCCCGTTCCTCAAATATACCAAGACCCTGCCCATGAACGACGGCGAGACACACCACTCCCCGCAAACGGGACGAATCGGGCATGAACGGCATGCCTGTGTCCCCGCACGATAGCGACGGGCGCTGTCGGAATCATAAATTTCTGCTAAACTTTGCTCAAAAATATTTCCAATGAGTGAGGGAAACTTCCTACAGTATATTTTCAATCTCCCCGTCATCTTTCTAATTATACGCGAAGGATTATCGCCTCTCCCTGGGCAAGTCCTCCACAGATTGCCGCAACACCGTACCCCCCGCCTCTTCTCTGTAATTCATAGGCCATGGTCATGGTAATCCTGGCAGCACTGGATCCTACCGGGTGTCCGATGGCGATAGCTCCGCCGTTCACATTGGTTTTTTCCTGTAGTTCCTTCCACTTCTTTTCGTCGCCCTTGGCAAGGATTTTGGTCGAAACAAGAGGCATGGCCGCAAAGGCCTCGTTGATCTCGATGAGGCTCATGTCATCAATGTTCATACCCGCCGTATCCAGCACTTTCTGAATTGTCAGTGCTGGAATGGTAGCAATGTCTCTCGGATCTGTTGCTGATGCCACGGAACTGACAATGGTTGCAAGGGGCTGTAGCCCTTTTCCCCTGGCTTTTTCTCGTGTCATGACGAGAATTGCACTTGAACCGGCACTGATAGGAGGGGCGTTTCCGGCCGTTACGGTCGGACTTCCATAGACAGTTCTGAGTTTCGCCAGGGCTTCAAGGCTGGTTTCACGGGGGGATTCATCTTTTTCAATGATGATCGGATCACCCCGTCGCTGCGGGATAACCACGGGCATAAGCTCTTCTCCGATCCGGAACTTTCCTTCGGCATAGGCGTTTGCATATTTTTGCTGGCTTTTATAGGCCCATTCATCCTGCATCTCTCTGGTGACATCATACTCCAGAGCCACTTCTCCCGCATCAACCGCAACGGGGCTGAACCCCTTGGCATGGTAACCAAGCTCAAACAGGGGATCGATCAACGTAAGATGTCCAAGCCTGGTCCCCCATCGGGCACCCGGGGCAAGATGAGGTGTTCTGGGCATGTTTTCGGAACCGACGGCCATAGCGATTTCAACCTCGCCCGCCTTGATGGCTCGAATACAGAGACGAAGGGCCGTCAGAGAAGAACAGCAAGCCCTGTCAAGGGTCAACGATATGTTTTCCACGGGGAATCCGGCGAGAAGCGTTGCCTGCCGTGCCGGGACATCGAGTTCCAGGGCGAATTCAGCGACGACACAACTTCCATAATTTATTTCCTCAACCTCCTCCGGCTTGATCCCCACCCTTTCTATAACTTCCTGCATAACCATAATTCCGAGATCGATACTCGGAATATCTTTCATGGCAGTATTGAATTTACTGTAGGGAGTTCTTACGGCGCTGACAATAACGATATCTTTATTATCTTTCATAGTATCTCTAATCTCCTTTATTCGTCTGTATTTGGATTCTGCCGAATTTGAGTTTGTTATCGCGCAGCCATGCGTATTGAACCGTCAAGTCGTATTACTTCACCGTTGAGCATGGGATTTTCAATGATCTGTTCGGCCAGTTTTGCATATTCCTCAGGATTTCCCAGTCGTTTCGGGAATGGCACCATGTTTCCCAGTGCTTCACGGGCCGCCTCCGGTAACATAGCCAGCATGGGTGTGTTAAACAGGCCGGGGGCGATTGTCATCACCCGAATCCCGTAATCGGCACATTCCCGGGCTATCGGCAGGGTCATACCAACCACACCTGCCTTGGAGGCGCTGTATGCGGGCTGTCCGACCTGACCGTCAAAGGCAGCGACGGATGCTGTATTTATGATTACCCCCTTCTCACCATCTTCATTTGGTGTATTAGTAACCATTTTTTCGACGGCTAATCTGATCACATTAAACGTGCCGATCAGGTTAATCTGCACGACCCTGTTAAAGAAACTCAGCGACATGGGTCCTTTCTTGCCGAGTAACTTCCCGGGATCACCCACACCGGCACAATTGATCGCCACATTGATTCCCCCAAAAGCCTCTATCGTCGCACTGAGTGCAGACTGGACGCTTTCCTCGCCGGTAACATCTGTCTTGGCGAAGATAACAGAACTTCCTAACTCTTCAGATAATGCCGTTCCCCGTTCATCCTGAAGATCGAAAATGGCAACCCTCGCTCCACCACCTACTAACATACGGACACAGGCCTCTCCCAATCCCGATGCACCCCCGGTAACAACAGAAATACAATCTTTCACTTTCATAGCAAGTCTCCTTTCATATTCATTGAATTCGTATTCGTAATCCCTCCGGTCCCGATCGTGTGAAAAATGCGACCGACGTGGAAACGTAACAGATTATATAATATCAATCAATCTCAGATCTTCATCATCTGAGACATAACATCCTGAAAGAAGGAGGGTTCCCCCTGTCACATACGATTACCGGTAATATAGTTCAAGTATTATGGTATCAGTCAGTCTTATAGGTTCTTCCCAGAGCCGTCGGCATAGCACCGGAAAAGACTCCCAGTATCGATTTCATCCACATTTTCCCTTCTGCCAACTCCAGGACAGATTCTTTCTGAACAATATTGATAAGCAGCAGCGTGAAAATCATGAGCGGAAAAGGAGCAACCTGAAAAACCTGCGCCGGTATCGACGGGAACCACCCCTGTAAATAGATGCCTAATACCTGGAGAAAAGCAAAGAGATATGCACCGATTGCCGCCCGCACAGGATGCCATCCCCCAAAAATAACGAGTGCCAGTGCAATCCATCCCGTTCCTTCCGCACCCTGGGGGCGGCCCCATCCCGGTTTTGCACACAGGGAAAATGTTGCACCTGCCAGCCCGACAAGCAATCCCCCGCACATGGTATATAAAAGCTGGATTTTTTTTGGATCGATCCCCCGTGCAAAGCATGCCCGGGGGTTTTCCCCCACCGATCGAAGTATCAGACCGTTTGAAGTGCGATAGATGTACCACCAGCAGAGGCCGATCATAAGGATACTGAAATAAACCAGGAGGTTGTGATTGAAAAAGACTTCACCGAAAAAGGGAATGTCTTCGAGCAGGGGAATTGACAGAGGCTTCACCGTCGGACCATGGATGCGGGTGTAAGGATTGCCTAAAAAGTAGGCAAGATCCCGTGCCATGAGGGTCAGGACAAATCCCACAGCTACTTGCGACTGATCAAGGTAAATGCTGAAAATCGCGACGATAGCCGCTATCAACGCTCCCACAACGGCGGCACTGGCAAAACCCATAACGATGCTTCCCGTCTCATACGCAACAACAAAGGACGTCATCGCACCGAGCATTATGGTACCGTCGAGAGAAAGATTAATCAGACCTGCCTTCTCGGTAATCGTCTCTCCCAGTGTGGCAAGCAGAATGGGAGCAGCCCCGGCTATAACACCTGCAAATAATATGGTCATGTTAAGTTCATTCATAGCTGCTCACATGTTCCTCCCGGCGTGCTGACTGCAGGCGCCAGGCATGCATGGCAAGCGCCGCAAGGACCAGGGCACCTTGAATGACACCACTCAAGGACGAATCCAGATGAAGCACCATGGGAAGTTGAATGCTGCCGACGTTAAGACAGGCAAAAAAGAAAGCGACAGCGGGTGAAATCCAGACATTATAATTTGCCAGCATGACCACGAGCAGTGCCAGGTAACCATAATTGCTCGATATGGCCGGTATAAGACGATGATAGACTCCTGTGACCTGGATGCTTCCTGCAAGCCCTGCGAATCCACCGGCGAAAATCATGGCAAGCAGCATATATCGCCGGGGATTCAGATCAAACATATGTGCCGCCTGCACATTGCTTCCGAGGGCTTTCAGATATAATCCGATCTTTGTATAGCGAAGCATCAGTGCCGTAATGACAATAGCAACCACAGTCAATGTAAGACCGATGACTGAAAGGCGTATCGCAAACACAGAGGGCAGCCATAAGTCCCGGGGAAACATTTCTGTCCCGCTCATTGACGCAATACCGGCGCGCTTCCAGGGACCGAAGATGAGCCACAGAATAATCGCTTGAGCGACAAAATTGAGTCCAAGGCCGGCGAATATTTCATGAATACCCCCTTTTGTTTTTAAATATCCCGCAATAAGTGCCCATAGTGCTCCTCCGGCAATCCCCGCGATACATGATACAACAAGATAGAAAACCGGAACATGGCCTTCCATACCAAGACGAAGTACAAACGTAGTGAAAACGGCACCTACCATCACCTGACCCTCAACTCCGATATTCCACAATCCGATCCGGAAACTATACAACAGACCACAGGCGCACAGTGTCAGTGGTATCCATGCTTTGATCACATGGCTCAACTTGCCCAGCGAACCCAGAGATCCTTTAAAAATATGATAGTACGCAGCGAGGGGCGGTGCCCCGGCAAGCAGCAGGATGAACGTCGTAAAGGCGAAGACAACGACCAGCGCCAATATCAGTTCACGGGAGTATCTAAAAAATTTGCTTGCTGTATCCTGCGACGATGACACGTTCACATCCTTATATATTTAGACAGTGGTTAAAAAGAACTCTGTTTGATTCTCTATGCCTTCATATTTATACTTTCCCTGCTATTGCCCGGGTTAATTCATTGATATCAGTTTCGTCTTTCCTGACATCTTTCACGATTCTACCGTCGAAAAATACAAGTATACGATCTGCAACCATGAAAATCTCTTCGAGATCGGAAGAAGAAAAAACGACGCATGTTCTGCGTAAACAATATTTATGAAGATGCTGCCAGACCCAGTGAGCCGATTCCACATCAAGACCTCTGGTTGGCTGTTCGAGAAGGAGAAGTGTGGATACTTTTGATAAGAATGAAAGGAGGAGGCGCTGCTGATTACCGCCGGAGAGACTTTCTACCGTTGATCCAGGTACTCCCATGACACGAAATAGCTTGATTTTCAACTGAGCCGTCTGAACGGCTTCCTGCCACCGTACGAGAAATCCTTTTTCGCGATCCAGCAAAGCAAAATGTTCCGTAATGTTCAGGCCGGGCATCAACCCTTCTTCGAGGCGGGATGCGGGAAGAAAAACAACCCCCGCTTGTTTAAAGGCATGATGATCTTTTCCCTGTACCTCTCTCCCGAATAATTCAATCATCCCG
>JAFGQS010000146.1 GCA_016935565.1 Deltaproteobacteria bacterium | reverse complement strand
GCCAAAACTCATTGAAAAATGCAAGTGAAAAATGCTCCGTTTATCAAATATTTTAACGAGTTATCGTTTCCGGATGGACACTAGCTAATAAAAAGATTTACAAATCCTCAAAAATATTTTTTTATCCCGATATAGAATATCTGCCTGTATGCGTTGCGCGGCCTTAATCTACTCGCTAAATTAACAAGCCAGTCCGTCATAATCCTTCGCAGGTAGTTGCTAGGTGCTGCAATCTCCAGTGCTTCAAGAACAAACCATAATATCAAATGGGTATTGCTTTCGATTTTCATCGTGGAAAAACAGCTTTGCTTCTTAAATAATTCGGAGAGCACATCGACCGCCGGCAAAATGTTTTTTTTGTGCTCGACAAGCCATTTATTCGGAACACCAAACCGGATCTGATGAAAACGATCAAGGAGTCCCTCAACACGAACCGCTTTTCCCCCACATGGAACGGCCACCGCTACATATTTTCTCGCCACCCTAAACAATTCTTTGATAGACGTTTCACGTTGATTTTCAGGAAGATGTTCCAAGATATCCACTGCTATTGCCATATCAAATGAATCATTTAAAAAAGGCAAATGCTCAATTTCCCCTCGTACCGGAACTTTCATCGCACCGACACGCTTCATATTTTCGGGATCGAAATTCAGATCGACAGTTACCACACTTCTTCTCAGAAAAGGTGCAATCCCGCGGTCACCTGATCCAACTTCCAGAATTGGATACGCAATCGGGTCGGGCAACCTTCTTATAAATCGGACAATCGGGAGATAGCGCATGGCATGCGACCCATACCAGTCATTATTCCATAGCAGATACGCTCGCAACAAACGAGGAACAACACTGAGCTGGGCATCATAATCCCCCCAGTGAAGCCATCGTTTAATATGATCAATCATCATTCCATCTGCCCTTATCTTTATGCGTTATATACATCGGTCGTAACCCCAGGAGCGCCTTGACCGCCTCTTTGAATATAATGGTTCTTTCGGCCCATCCGAAAAGTAAGGAGATGGCTAATTTAAGTAAACTAATGACTAACAGAACCGAGAGAAGAGAGTAATAATTCCGCCTCCGGTTCTTTCTGAGAAAATAAAGAGTCGCCAGAATAATCGACAGGTTCACTATACCTTGTCTCTTGCCGCCGGTTGATCCGGAGTGTTCGTGAAACGCCCCGGGTAACGGATGGAACCAGGTTTCGTATCCACTTCGCTTCAGTTGCCATGCTAAATCCATTTCTTCGATTCCAAAAAAATAATGTGAGTCGAAACCTCCTGTAGTCTGCCAGGCCTCTCGTCGGAGCAACATAAAAGAGCCTTCGACAGAATCCACCCGGAATGGCTTATTCCCTTTTAACAATTGCGAATAAGGCCGGGTAAGCAGGTAAAAGGGAAACAGACGGTTTAATCTTGTTTCATAAAAGAAAACAGAGGCCCAGGATAGAAACGGCATCACAGAAACATATTTTTCTCCGTTCGGAAGCATCAGGCCGGGACCAACAGCTCCGATCTCCCCGTGCCCCTCCATAAATTGAATCAGCTTTACCAAAACACCGGATACAATCCTCATATCGGGGTTTAAGAGAAGCAGAAACTCACCGGAGGCTCCCTCAACTGCCTGGTTCACCGCCGGTGCAAAACCGACATTTTCATCATTTTGAATCCACCTTACAAAAGGAAATAATCCGGATAGTTTCTCCACCGTTCCATCACCGGAAGCGTTATCTATAACGATCACTTCCATTGCATCGTGAAATCCATTCTCATAAATGGAACGAAGGCTCGATTCCAATAAATCACATACTCGGTATGAAACAATAATGACGCTCAGTTTCAATAAATATCCTCCATTGTTACTCTCACAGGCCTGTATCCAAAAACCGTTCGAAGAATTTTTCTATAGGCCCATCGGCGCGGATCGTTCCCTCGTGTTATAAGGAGCTTAAACGAATATTCTACACCCAACAAACCCGCTAAGAGTAAAACTTCAACCCTGCTTCGAAATTTTTTAAAAAAATAGAGCTCGCTTATCGCTCCGGATAGAGTAAGGAGACCGGACTTTGTATTCACCGTAGATTGCCCGCCATGGTGGATCACTTGGGCTTCAGGAATAAATTTCACTTTCCAACCGGACCTGCGGGCGCGTTCACAAAGATCCGTTTCTTCCATATAGAAAAAATACTTTTCATCAAAAAAACCTGTTTCATCAAGTACCTTTCGACGGATCATCAGGCTTGCACCGGACAGCCAGTCAACCTCAGTTGGTACTTTTGATTTTTGAGATTGTTCCCAGAGACTCCTGTAAGGATTTATCAGTCTATTCCTATTAAATCTTCTTCGCAGTCCCGTATGATTGAAGAATACAAAACTCAGGTTGGGGGAAGGACAGATTGTCGGATAGGGGTCTCCGCTTTCAAACTGCTCTGTCGGGCCGACGATTCCCGTTTCAGGATTCATTTCAAAATGTTTAACCAGTGGTTCCAGTGATTCGGGAAGAAGTTCCGCATCTGAATTAAAAAAGAGAATCAATTCTCCACCGGCAACCTTGATTGCCAGGTTATTCGCCGCAGCGAAACCGAGATTCTTTGAAGATCTTATAAGCGTTACCTCAGGAAATAATGAGGCGACCATTTCCGGACTGCCGTCGCCGGAGGCATTGTCCACAACAATTATTTCATGAGATACAGAAGGCGGGTAGCGCCTGATTGAGTCGAGGCAACGATGTAAATAGTATTTCGTATTAAAACTTACGATTACAATCGAAGTTTTCATGAAGTGCGTCACTTCAAAATCTCCTGATAAACCCTTTCAAAACGTTTGACATTAAAATCCCAACGAAACTTTTCCCCGGCACTGTGTGCAACCTGTTTCATCTTCATGTACATTTCTCTATCGGTAAGTATCGAATATGCTGCTTGAGAAATTGCTTCCGGATCACGAGGAGGAACAAGAATGCCGGTGACGCCGTCCTCGATTATAGTCGGGATTGCACGAATCCTCGAAGCCACGACAGGACAACCCTGATTAAGCGCCTCAATCAATACGATCCCGAATGCCTCCTCCACACTTGGCAATACAAAAAGATCGACGACCCTCATCATGGCAAGCACTTCCGGATGGGACAGCGATCCATAGAAACATACATGTTCTGATATTCCATCACGTTGTACATGCATCTCGAGTTCTGTGCGCAGCGGGCCGTCACCAACAAGATGAAGAAACATTCCCGGCAACTTTTCTTTTAAATGTCGGATAGCGGAAAGGAGATACGAGGTCCCCTTATCCGGTTCAAAGTGTCCGACAGAAAGAATATTAAAAACGTCTCTTTTCATCCGTCTCTTAGCCTTTTCCACTACTTGGCCTGTTATGTCCGATGGTTGATAACCATGAGGTATCACGTCAATACTCCTCCCCGCATAGGGTTCTGCTCCTCTGGCAAGTTCATCGGTCACCGCAATTGTCTTTGTTGCATATCTTACGGATGGCAGAACTTCCAGATACCGTCTCAGTAAACCGGACTCGTAAAAATCCCTCCCCTGGATATAGGTGACGGAAGGAATTCGTAAAATCTTTCCAACAAGAGCTGCGAAAAGACCGCAGGATATAGCCTGCCCCTGGATTATATCGGGTTGTATTTTTCGAGTTAACCGTAAGATTAAAAAAAATCGCTGGATTGTTCTTGTGTACGTGATCGGCGACGGATTTAATCGATAGACCGTTATTCCTTCCACAATCTCTTTTGCAAGTGCACCACCTCGGCACGTCACGATCACGTACACTTTCCAGCCGTTCTTCGCTAAATTTTTTGCAAGAGCTTCCGTTGCCATCGCAGTGCCTCGGATCTTTTCGGGAGGATATTCATTCACAACGATCAATATTTTCATGAAAGCAGTCCCTTTGCCTTCTCATATACTTCTTCAGCACTAATCTGCCATGGAAAAACTGCAGTTTTATCTTCATGCATATCCGGCAATATCGGATTTATCATCATTACAACTCCATTCTGCTCATATCGATGATACCGTGGCTTCCCCGGACCGATAAGTCCAATCGTAGGACATTTGCGAGATATCGCGATATGCATAGGTCCTGAATCATTGCCGATAAAGAGATCGCATCTATCTATCAGCGCAGCCATCTGATAAAGGTTGGTCTTTCCTGCTGCATTCAAACATTTTCTCTCTGGAAGCATTTTCATTATAAACTCAGTCACATGAGACTCATCGGCCGTTCCAATCAGGACGATCCCACAGCCGTGGGCTACCAGCATTTTTGCAAGCTCGCTGAAACGATCTACAGGCCAGCGTTGGGCATTAAATGAAGCCCCTGCATGAATACATACAATTTTTCTATTGTGAGGTATTGCCGAATGAATAAGGTTTTTCGCCTCTTCGATTTCATGGGGTTCAAGTGGAAATTCGGGTGAGTAATCATTGCTCGCTTCTCCGAGAAGGTTCACGATATCCATGAAGAAGGGACAATAGTGACGGGAACCGAGAAGCGCTTCAGTCACTGATCTGTCGAATACTCCGGAACCACTAACATAATCGGGATTAATGCCAATTTTGAATCGCGCCCCGCAACGCGCGGCCACCAATAGCTCAAAAAGGTACCACTGAGGTAACCAGGTATGATGAAAGTTTATATAAAGATCGGGGGCACTATTATTTACAAAATGAAGTGGTTTTCTTAGCGATTGCCAGAATGAGGGGCGCCAAAAACTCTTCAATTCTAAATTAAACAGAGGAAACTCGAATCCACCCCCTATATAAGGAAATCTGAAGAGAAAATCTGCATTACTGAGTTTATAGGTTATGATATCAATCTTAGCGAGCGGATACATACGATGGAGTGCTCGAAGGGCCGGCGTAATCAGCAACAGGTCTCCGATACCACTCATTTGAAGTACAACAATGCGACGGACAGTATCGGGATCAGGCGGCTTTCGTTGTGATCTCACTGCCTGTGAACCCTTTGAGAGAAGCCATATAAGGATTTTCGTTATGTTTTCTTTCATCAGATCCTATAGAGCAATAAACATCTGCAATCAGTTTATTCAAATTTAAGATTCGATTTTTTCTATAATCAGCCTTATCATTCCATAATTAAGAAATCGGTCAAACAAAATCGTTATTACTCCATAGCTCATAATCCCAAGAATCACTAACAGAAAGAATTGCATAAGCCCCGAATGGTGAAACCAGCCTTTCGCCAACAATAGTATCATTACCATTATCAGGCCATTGATGGCAGGCAAAGCTATTACTTTTATATATGACCGAACGCGGCATTCAAGAATCCGCACAACCTGAATACTGATTCCAACGGTAGAAATAAAGACGCTCAACAGTACAGCAATTGCGGTACCGGACAGATTCCAGTTCGCTGTCAAGGGATATATGCAGATTATGAGCACTGCCAATCGTATTACTTGCCACAATGTATCTATTCGCGGTTTCCCCACAGACACAAAAAGAGTGCCCGCCATGGCCACAATGGATACCGTCAATCCTGCCAGAGCTAATAACTGCATGGCCGGTACCATGGGCATCCATTTTTCGCCAAGGAATATAAGGGTGAATTCAGGTGCCAATATAAATATCCCTCCCGCCATCGGTATTGATATAAACGCATTCAGTTTGACCACATCAAGAAATGCCTCTCTCAATCGTGGCATATCATCCTGCATTTTCGAATAGGCAGGAAATGTTACCTGGGAAATCATATAGGTTATCTCTGTTGCCGGAAGATTCGATATAAGGTAAGCCATCTGGTAAAAGCCTAATGCCGTAACACCAAGCATTTTGCCCACAAAAATGTCATCTCCCCGCGTAATCATAAAGTCCAAAACGCCTGATCCCATAACCCATATTCCAAAGCCGGAGAGTTCTTTGAATGTATCTTTACTAAAGCTCACACGGGGCCTGTATGGATGAAGCACATAGGACATAAGAAGTCGGACTGAATTGCCGGCAAGCCCCCCCCAGACCAGAGCCCATACATTTTGCAGAGCGAAAGCAAGAATGACAGAGATTGTAAGATCTATTAAAGATGATGACAGTTGATAATAAAAATATTTATTCAACTCAAGATCCCTCTGGAAAAACAAGATACCGATATTTTGAAATCCCAAAAGGAGCGTTGAAACGGCAACGACTTTTATGACGGATGCAGCTTGTGGAGAGTTGAAAAAAGACGCCACTAGGGGAGCAGAAAAAAACAGGATTAAAAAAAGCAGAATACCTCTGATAAAGGAAACCGTCCAGGTTGTATCAAGATAAGAAGCAATATTATCTTTTTTCTGTATCAACGCTGTCTGAAATCCCGTCTGGGAAAAGGTTTCCAGCGTACCAATGGCAAGCATTGCAATACCCAGGAGTCCGAAATCTGACGGAGCCAGCAGGTGGGCAAGGACGATGGTTCTGACAAAGCCAAGACCGCGATTGATAATTCTCAGAGAAAAGACCCACATTCCACCTTGTACAACTTTTTTTGAAAGATGTTCGTATGTGTTTGGTTCTATTGGTTTGATTTGTTTCACTCGACAAGGTAACTCCGAACATATTTCTTTTAGTATTGAACCCGTTAGTTGCTGGAATCCGCCGACCCTAACCTTTAGCAGGCGCTTCTTTAATTTTCACATCCCCTGCCTCTATTTTCGGTATCATGATCACGATGGCAGTCAAAAACCAGAATGGTTCCATGATGCGCACGATAATAAAAGTATTCGTCCCTATCGCGTGTAGAATCATCCCGACAAATCCTGCCAGATAGCCTAAGATTATCCCGCTGAAAAAAGGATCGGTTGTTGTGCGGTAATTATGGAGTGCATTTCTATACACAGAAAAGAGCAAAATGAAAAAAGAAATGAACCCAACAACACCGGTTTCCACCAGCATTCTCGGATACTGTGCGTCAAGGAACTTATATCCGGTAATGCCATACCCGAGAATCGGGTGCTTGATGAAGTCTTTCGTTAATGCATCTTTCCATGAATAAAGCCGCGCCGATGTAGACGTATCGATCCTTACGCCACCAACTTCAATCTGTTCCGCATGATACCGCTGAGCCACCGTATATAAAGCCCGCTCTTTCACCGCTTTCGGCAGTGCAAACGGAGATATCAAGATGACAACCAAAAGAGATATGATGAGCAGCGTCTTTCTTGGTGAAAAGTATATCAACGTCAGCACCATAGGGAATGCTGCCAACCAGGAACTCCTCGACAGCGTTGCCAGCAGAGAAACAATGATTAATGCGATGAGTACTCCCAAATATTTTTTATGCTCTGTCGACTGTGGCATCACCAAAAGGCCAGTGGCGATTGAAAGCATCAGGACAAGATATCCGCCCAGCGTATTCGGCTCGCCGACTTCACCTTCAAACGGTGCCGTCACTCGGCCGCCCGCTGGAATCTGAAGTATGGCGATGATACAGATAACGAAACATACACCGAGAATCACGGCGACAAACCGCTCCACCTGTTTCTTTTCCCTGAGGTAGTTCACCGCCATAAAGTAAATGACGAAGTATTCGAAATATTTTAAGATAAAAAAGATCCCCGTCAGCAGCTTCAGGCGCCCGGACATAAACCCTATCAACGTTGATGCCAGGCAGGCCGTGATATATATTGCAATCGGCGTATTCAGCAGTGTTCGTAAGAAAAGTCCCAGTTCCTTGTCGATCGCTGTTCTCAGGAACCACCCGAGGCCGATGATGACGATGAGGAAGTCATCGAGACGAACTGTAACCCCCCGTGCCCCCGTGCCTCTCCCCATCAGATCCCCAACAATGAATTCCGGACTGAGGAGCATGGCGATGAGGAGCAAATAGAGGGATATTTCAGGATTGAGAAAGCCTGTTGTCAGCGTGATGAACAGGACAATGATCAGAACAGTAACGGTCAGAGAGACTTGTGTTATAAGAAAACCGCCCATGGCGGTCATAATGATTATAATGCTTATCGGAACTAATATCTTTGATTCAATCTGACCTCGATCATTTATCATTGATACGGTGCATCTCTTTGTTCGTGTTGACGTCTCGGCCATTCACGGTCTCAACAGTCATTCCAGTGCAAACTGAAATCCATTGATTACAACCAGTAGTAGATTCCCACTTATGTGGGAATGACAGAGACGTTTAGTTATTCAAAGCTTACATTTCAGGACTTACATCGTTGCGCTTTTTT
>JAFGQS010000145.1 GCA_016935565.1 Deltaproteobacteria bacterium | reverse complement strand
ATGGTGGAGGGGGGAGGATTTGAACCTCCGTAGGCTCCGCCGGCAGATTTACAGTCTGCTCCCTTTGACCACTCGGGAACCCCTCCAAATATCTGACACAAAGTGGAGCTGGCGATGGGACTCGAACCCGCAACCTGCTGATTACAAATCAGCTGCTCTACCTGTTGAGCTACGCCAGCATCTCGACCGTATCTGATAGATTTTATGAGTACTCAATGTCTCCCTGAACACTAATTGTCCACTTTAATACCACAAAATATATTTTGTCAAGATTTTTTTACATTATACTTAAAGAACGAATCATTCTTTTTCGCCAAAAATATCTGCGGAAAAAATATATATATCAGTTTCCTTGTCTTTCCATGCATGGGAAGGAAGCCCGGCCTTATGACACGTTTCCTCCAAAAAGGTGATCTTGTCCCATTTATGATCAGTCGCTACCTGAGGAAGTAAAACGCCCCGGTACAAACCCCTTACAATATAAATCCCGTGTTTACCGACTTCGATCTCATCAATATTTTTTATCTTTCTCAGAGGTGTCAGTGCCGATATTTCTATCGTTAGATCCTTCAGCTCTTCCGCTCTCACCGAGGGGAAGCGCGGATCACTAAAGGCCGCTGACTGTGCCACCTCCTCAACTGTTTCGCAAAGAGAACCTCTCGGCTCAAAAGAGCCGATACATCCCCGCAGCATTCCCTGCTTCTTGAGTGTCACAAAAGCGCCTCTCTTTTCCTTCAGCATGTCCGAAACGAAAGAAAAGTCCGGAATGTCCGTTCCTGCAAGTTTGCATTCTATGCTTTTTCGTGCAATCTCAAGAAGTTTATCTTTATCTTGCGCACTCAGCCCCAATTCTACACCAGTTTTGTTCCCACTATCCGATGCATGGCCCTGATTCCGTTTATAAAAAACGGCGGACATATAACCAACAACACCCCTCCGGTCTCCTGTTACATCACCGGAATTTGCATATTTGAGCACTTTTGAACTATCGGCGCCGAGTTTCTTTGCGAGCATAATCGCTGCTGCCATTGGCCCTCCGCCACATGCCTCACAGGTACCGTTCCCCAAGTCCTGTAACAATTGTTCCGATTCCATTTTTTCAACGTGCTTCAAAACAATTGAATCCATTGAGACTGCTTGATCGTAACCATGAAAATGGGAAAGGTCCGTGCTTGCCACGATCATGACATTTTTTCCCTGGATCGCCGTAAAGATTGCCTGTACTACCTCCTCACAGGTCTGTCGATCCTGTGACCCCATCACAATGGGGACAAAATTAAAATCACCCAAAATCACCTGTAAAAAGGGAAGCTGAATCTCAACTGAATGTTCCTGAGAATGGGCATCCGGATTATGGTATATTGCGTGACTTAGAGCAATTATCGTATTGGCCAGTTCAATATTAACAGGAACGATTCCCAAAGGTGTTTTGTATCCTCCTTTATTATATACGGAAGCTCCGTGGAAGTAGGATCGGTGACTCGGACCGATAATAATTACCGTGTCGAATGTTCTGCCTTGTATCTGTTTGTATGCGTAAGCAGCAACCTGGCCGGAGTAGACATATCCGGCATGAGGTGAAACGATGGCAACAATCGGTCCATCGACAGGATCCGACGGGACATTAGCCATAAATTCCTCAATATCCGATTTTAAAACTGCAGGACTTCCGGCATACCAGGCACCTGCTATGATTGATGTCCTTGTTTCCTTGCTCACTTCACCACCCCCCCCTTTTCAGAAAACGAAAGGATGAGACAAAAAATTAATATCCCCCACGCTGTTATTTGAAATGATCGATTCATCGTCTATTCAAATGAAAAACATTCCCCCCGTATGTATATTCTCGTGCGAATTGTATTAACGATTGATTTTCCTGTCAAGAAGTGATTGACTTTTTTATACTCCGTAATGGTATATATGGAAACGATGTATCGCGGAAGCTTTAAAAAGATGTTGACTTGATGTTTCCAGGTAGTTAATATCCTCCCAGCCAAGCCCGTCAGGAGGGTTTGACCACGTAACTACAACCTATTTGATACGATCAGTCAAAATAAAGGCTACATCTCTACAAATTACTGGAGGTTCATTATGAGTATCAAAATCGCTATCAATGGCTTTGGTAGAGTGGGAAGATATTTAATTCGTGCGTCTCTCGGAAGGGATGATCTTGAAATCACCGCCGTCAATACAAGGGCGGCGGCGGAAACACTCTGTCATCTATTAAAATACGATTCAGTACATGGAAAATGTAATTCCGACGTAACATGCGACGGGAATGCCCTTGTTGTCGACGGTAAAACAATTACGGTAACGAATGAAACCGCCGACATCACGAAACTTCCCTGGAAGGATCTGGATGTCGATGTTGTGATGGAATCGACAGGTCGGTTCAGGAAACGAGACGAATGTACCGGCCATCTTGATGCCGGCGCCAAAAAAGTGATCATAGCCGCACCGGGAAAAGGTATCGATGGCACATTTGTTATGGGTGTCAACGAGGAAACATATGATCCTGACAAACACCATATCATATCGAATGCATCATGTACGACCAACTGTCTCGCACCCGTAGTGAAAGTTATTCATGATAATTTTACCGTCGTGAGAGGCCTCATGACAACGGTACATGCGTATACCATGGATCAAAGATTGCTTGACGGTTCTCATAATGATCTGAGACGGGGCAGAGCGGCAGCCATGTCAATTGTGCCAACATCAACGGGAGCGGCCCGTGCTGTTACGGAGGTAATCCCCGAACTCAAAGGAAAGCTCGATGGCGTGGCCCTCAGAGTTCCCACACCCAATGTTTCCATTGTCGACTTAGCTGTTGAAGTCGGGAAAACAGTTTCCATCAATGATATCAATGGGGCTCTGAAAGCTGCCGCCGAAGGTAAGCTGAAGGGAATTATGGCTTTTTGCGAAGAAGAATTGGTCTCTGTCGATTTTACCAGTGATCATCATTCATCCATCGTTGATGCACCACTGACCAATGTCATCGACGGAAATTTTGTAAAGGTATTTTCATGGTATGATAATGAAAGCGGTTACGCCGCCAGAATGATCGACCTTGCCGTTTATATCGGCAATAAAACAATGGGAAAATAAGATGATAACGCCCTTGATTGCAGCAAACTGGAAAATGAACAAGACGGTGGGCGAATCTGTTCGCTTTGCACAGCAGCTTGTTGCAGAATTTGCTGAATTTACCGAGAGAGAAATTGTCATTGCACCACCCTTCACAGCACTGTATCCGGTAGCGCAGGTGTTGCAGGAATCACCAATCCATCTCTCAGCACAGAATGTGCACTGGAACGAAAAGGGCGCATATACGGGAGAAATTTCTCCCGGCATGCTGGTCGATATCGGTTGTGAGTATGTCATCATAGGTCACTCGGAAAGACGCACTTTGTTTGGTGAAAAAGATGATGACATAAACCGAAAGATCTCGACTGCTCTCACGTTCGATGTGACACCGATATTCTGTATTGGAGAAACCCTTGATGAACGTATCGCCCACAAGACATTTGACACAGCAAACAGACAGATAAAGGAGGGATTGAATAATATTCCGTCTGATGATATAAAGCGAATTGTTATTGCCTATGAACCGGTCTGGGCGATCGGAACCGGTAAAACCGCAACGGCCGAACAGGCAGAAGAGGTACACCGGTATATTCGAGAGTTGATCGTTGACTCTTTTGGCGAAGATACCGGGAAAAATGTGCGCATCATATACGGTGGAAGCGTGAACGGGGACAATATCGGCGGTCTCATGACTCAACCGGATATAAATGGTGCTCTCGTCGGCGGAGCAAGCCTAGATGTAGAGTCATTTCGCAACATAATAAAATATTGAGGGGAGATACGGAAACAATTGCATATATTTATTATTATAGTTCATATAGTTATATCTTTATTGTTAATATTCATCGTTCTTTTACAGACGGGAAAGGGATCTGACATGGGAGCCGCTTTCGGCGGTTCAAGTCAAACGATCTTCGGCAGCAGTGGTCCCATGACTTTTCTCGGGAAAATGACGACCCTGATTGCCACGGTCTTCATGCTCACCTCACTATGGCTTGCCTACTTTGCAGTCCATAAGACTCCTTCTGTTATTGAGACGAGTCCGATACCAGGAGTTGAAAAAACAATTCCGGCAGATCAGAGCAATGCGAAGGACGTTAATAAAACAGGAGCACCGTCAGCAGAAGCGGGAACGGAGAAAGCGAAATAGAAGGAACGGGTCTTCGAGAAAAAAAGAAGCCATAGGTTCTTTTTTATATTGACAAAGCAACCAAAAGAAAATAGCCTCTAACCAGTGCCGAAGTGGTGGAATTTGGTAGACACGCTATCTTGAGGGGGTAGTGGGCACAACCCGTCCCGGTTCAAGTCCGGGCTTCGGCACCATAAAGATAAGAAAAGGGTTAGTTATTTTTTACTAACCCTTTTTTAATGCTTCAGATCCGTCTGGTCAACGCTTTTGTCAACATTTTTCATGTTACATATAGTGGCAGGTTGTTGACAATTTTTTGTTTTTTCAAAACCAGCACTGCTGT
>JAFGQS010000144.1 GCA_016935565.1 Deltaproteobacteria bacterium | reverse complement strand
GACTTCCTGGATTTTATCCAGGCGCTTGAGGAGGAATTTGCCCGGAAGCAGAAGACACGGAGGGTGGAACGGACCGATCGGGCCATCCTGGTCAGGGTCGAGACAGACCCGGTTTTTGACGGCCAGGGGTCCCTCGATGAATTGAAGGAGCTTGCGAAATCATGCGGTGTCGAGGTTTTCGATTCGGTCCTCCAGTATCGCCGTCAGGTCGACCCGAAGTTCCTTATCGGGAGGGGAAAACTCTCCGACATCGTTATACGGGCCCTTCAGATCGGGGCGAACCTCCTGATCTTTGACCATGAGCTGACACCCGCACAGATTCGATCCATTACCGATTTTACGGATCTGAAAGTCATCGACCGGACGCAGCTGATTCTCGATATCTTCGCTCAGCGGGCCCACAGCAGGGAAGGCAAGATACAGGTTGAACTTGCGCAACTGCAATACCGCTTACCCCGCCTCGTGAAGAGAGATTCGGCGCTGTCGAGGCTTGCCGGAGGTATCGGCGGAAGGGGACCGGGAGAGATGAAACTTGAAATCGACCGCCGGAGGGTACGGGAGCGGATCGGTCGGCTCGAGAAGGAACTGTCCCGTATCCGGAAGGGAAGGAGCCAGCGCCGGTGGAAGAGAAAACGAATGCAGCTTCCCGTCATCTCAATCATCGGCTATACGAATGCGGGGAAATCAACGCTCCTCAATGCCCTCACGAAGAGTGACGTTCTGACGGAAAATCTCCTTTTTGCGACCCTCGATCCCAAAAGCTCGAGGCTCAGATTTCCGAAGGATACGGAGGCCATTATCACCGACACGGTAGGATTTATCAGGCATCTTCCGAAGGAACTCTTTGCCGCATTTCGGGCAACCCTCGAGGAGCTGAATGAAGCCGATCTCCTGCTTCATGTCATTGATGTGAGCAATCCCCGGTTTGAGGAACATATCCGGGCAGTGGAAAATATCCTGGAAGAACTCGACCTTTCCCACAAACAAACCATCCGTGTTTTCAATAAAGAAGACCTTTTCCCCGATAAGACCATTTTGCAGAACCTGAGCACCCGGTTCCACGCAACGCCCCTCTCGGCGCTGAAGCCCGAGACATTCCCTTCTCTTATGGAAGCGATGGAAGCGGTGATAGCGACAGGAGGCACGAGGCCAAAGGCACAGGGCTAAGGGCAATCATAGGTTCACGGCGAAGGATAAACGGCTCTGGGCGAAAGAATTGCTATGATTCTTTCGAACGTGCCGCGATGAGTTTGGCCAGCATTTTGGCTATGTCGACACAAAGGGATTCAATTTCGCTCAACGTATCGTTGTCAATATAGCCGATTTCAAACGAAATCATTGACTGGGTCAATACTTCAGCAGACGAGCCTTTTGCCAGGTAAAAGTGCCGTATCGCTTGTTTGTCCGTATTAAGCTCATCCCCCTCGGCGATATTACTCGGTATTGACACGGCAGCACGTCGCAGTTGATCCCGCAATCCATAGTCGTTTATAAACTTACCGTGGCTCGTTATCTTATAAATTAATACGGCAAGTTCTTTTCCTTTTTGCCAGACCCTAAGACCTCGAAAGCCCTTTTCTCCTTGAGCCATGAGCCTTTGCCTTGATCCTTTCTTGAGCCCTTAGCCCTTGACCTTTAGCCTGTACTACATCACCCCTTTGTACCATCCGCCGTCAATCTGGATGGCGGCACCGGTAATGTAGCCCGATCGATTTGAGGCGAGAAACGTTACAAGGGCGGCAAACTCCTCCGGTGTACCGAGCCTTCCCATCGGTATGGTCGATTCCCATCGCTTGATGATCTCTTCGGGCGAGGTGTTTTCCCGCTCGGCAACAACCTTTGAAAGATTCCGGACCCTGTCGGTCAGTGTATATCCCGGGCATACACTGTTAACGGTGACGTTGTAGGGTGCCAGTTCCGTCGAGAGCGTCTTGGCAAACCCGATTACCCCGGAACGGATCGTATTGGACAGGATGAGGCCATCAATCGGTTGTTTTACCGAGATGGATGTCATGTTGATAATGCGTCCCCATTTTTTTTCCTTCATGATCGGCACAACCTCGGTTGTCATGGCGATCGTACTCATCAGGTTGAGCTTGAATCCGAAGTGCCAGAGATCGTCGCCGATCTCCAAGAGGGGAACCGATGGCGGACCGCCGGCGTTATTTACCAGGATGTCGATGGTGCCGTAATGTTCGGCCGAGGCGCGGACAAATCCTCGTGCGTCGTCTATATTCGTCAGGTCTGCGGGAACGGCAAGTACCTCTCCGCCCGTCTCTTTTTCAATGTCCTCTTTCGCTTTCGGAAGATTGGGATCATCGAGTGCACAGATGGAAATCTTCGCACCTTCCCGTGCCAGTTCGGTTGCCACGGCCTTCCCCAGTCCCATACTCCCGCCTGCGACGAGAGCAACTTTTCCCTGTAATCCAAAATCCATGTTTTTCCTCCTGAAATAATTACTGTCTAATGCGGCAAGGCCGCAAAGGCAAATGGCCAAAGGTTCATGGCTCAGGTTAAAAGGACTTTCTGAAATGGAAATTCGGAAATCACAAATCGGAATCTTGGAACTCGGTACCCTGCACCCTGCACCTGTTTCCTTTCGCCCTTTACCTGACGCCGTCAGCCCTGTTTTTGTTTATTCCTCGGCACGCCGCAGGTACTCATTCCATCGTGTATCCACCCATGTCTGAAGAGTGTTTAACTGCTCGATACTCATCTTTTTGAAACGACCCTGTCGTTCCACATAGTTGATGACGGGAAGCTTCTTTCCTTTTTTTGAGAGGGTTTTGCTCCGGCCGGTAAAGCGGAATTTTCCGTTCTCTATTTCACAGAGGACGACGATACCCGTTTCAACTGCCAGTTTTCCGATCCTGATCGTATCTTTTGTCGGGTACCCCCAGCCCGGTGGACAGGGCGAGTAGATATGCATATACCTCGTGCCTTTGATCCGTTTTGCCTTTACGAATTTATCATAAAGATCAATAGGATATGAAGGAGACGTTGTTGCAAGATAGGGCAGGTCATGCGCTTCCATGATCTTTATAAAATCTTTTTTGTTATCCTGTTTCGGCACGATGGGTGTCGTCGTCGTCGTCGCACCCAGCGGGGTGGCACTGGAGCGCTGGGTTCCCGTATTCATATACCCTTCGTTATCATAACAGACGAATATAAAATCCGTATTTCGTTCCGCCGCACCGCTGAGTGACTGGATACCCATGTCGTAGGTCGAACCGTCTCCGGCGATGGCAACAACGGTAATATCCGTCTTGTTCAGGGCAGCCAATCCGGCAGCAATACCCGAGGCCGAGGCCGCCGTACTTGCGAAGGTTGTATTGAGCGTCGGTATGGTAACGGGTGTGATCGGATATAATCCGTGCAGGACGCAGAGGCAACTCGCCGGCAACGTTATAATGGTATCTTCGCGCAATGCCTTTAACAGATGACGATAGGCCAGAGAAAGGCCGCATCCCTGACATGCCCTGCTCCCCGGCAAGATGTATTCTTTTTCGTTGATCTTGAATATGTTGTCTTTCATGAGTTTACCCCGTATAGCAATTGAGCCATTTTATTTCATGATTCATACGTCCCGCTTCAACAGCGGCAAGTGTTGTTTTGCCCGCTTCGACAAGCTCCCGCGGTTTCACATCTCTCCCGCCAAGTCCGGCGATATAATTATGGATGGGGGCCTTACTATCGGTGCCGAAGAAAGCAGCCTTCAGATCGGAGCAGAGAGCCCCTTCATACCCGTAACTGATGCCTTTTTCAAATACGACAATGGCTTTGGCATGACCGAACGCCGTAATGACATCATCTTTCGGGAAAGGACGAAACACCCTGATGCCCACGACCCCTGCCTTCACTCCTTCCGCTCTCAATATGTCGGCGGCGACCGTTGCCTCCGCTGCAATCGATCCCATACCGGTCAGGATCAGATCGGCATCGTCCGTCATATATTCCCAGAGCATGCCGCCATGATTTCTTCCGAAGGTGTGGGCAAATAACTCGTTCGCTTTCCGGATGACGTCTCGAGATTGATCCAGTGCGGCCTGCAGTTTATACCTCATTTCCATATACCCGTCACAGAGGACCCCTTCCGGGTTTGCTCTTCTGACCGGTAACAGGACGGAATTGATGGTCCGGGGATCTTCAGGTGACAGGATCGTATGGGGTTTATACGGGGGCAGGAATTTCCTGACCGACTCAATATCGGGAATAGTCACCGGCATCATGGTGTGAGAAAGAACGAACCCGTCATAGCAGATCATAACGGGGACATAGACCTCTTCTGCGATCCGGTATGCCTGAATCATCGAATCGATTATCTCCTGATTATCCCGGCAGTACATTTGTATCCAGCCCGTATCCCTTTGGGAAATGGAATCCTGCTGATCATTGAATATTGACCAGGGTGCACCGACCCCTCTGTTGACGCAGCACATGACGATAGGGAGCCGCGACCCTGCCGCCCAGTGGAGCTGCTCGTGCATGTACAGAAGTCCGTTGGAGCTTGTTGCCGTAAAGACCCGTGCTCCCACCGTGGATGCCGATATGCAGACGGTAAGGGCCGAATGTTCACCTTCAACCCGAACATATTCCGCTTTCAGTTCTCCTCCCTCCACATATCTTGAAAGGGTTTCAGCCAGTGCCGACTGGGGGGTGATGGGATAGGCGGCAACGACTTTCGGCTCGCAGAGCTTCACTCCGAGAGACGCTGCCTCGTTTCCTGTTATAATTCGGACATCACTCATTGATCTCTCCCTCTCTTACCATTTGTATCGCATTAGGCGGGCACTCTTCGGCGCAGATCCCGCAGCCCTTGCAGTATTCCAGATCGATCTCGACGGGTATGGACATCTTCACCACACCTTCCGGACAGTAAAGCCAGCAGAGAAAACAGGCGGCCTTTCCTTTTGTTGTTGGAATACACTTCGTTTCATCAATGACCGGCCGCATGTCTCGCCAGTCTCCGGTTCTGCCTGCCTCACCCGGTGCGGGAGTGCACAGTGCCGATATGTTTGTGTCTTTTTTCCCCATTGAGTAGTTCCTTCCCTTTCCTGGGTTATTATCAATCGATGATGTCCCGTCCCTCTCATCATCCGTTGGATCACCGGAAATCTATGTTGTATGGCTGCTGCACGATTATCATTTCTTATCGCTTGTGCCGGTTTTCGAATCATGCCTCTTGACGATGGTGTTTTCAAAGGCTGTCCTGATGGCAGCACAATTTGCAATGGCTCTGTCGGCGGGCATTTTTTTCTTCAGTCCCCGTTCGATATTTGTGATCGAGACAAGCCCGGTAGCCTTTGCAAAAGCGCCAAGCAGGGGAGTATTCACAATGGGGAAGCCCCCGACCGTAAGACGCTGCTCCCGCGCTATTCCCGAGGCATCAACGGACGCGACATCAAAACACCCTTCAATGCCGATTTGATCGGGAGCAAGAGGTGTATTGACGATGATCATTCCCCTCTCTTTTAATCTGCCGAGGATATCGATCATCGTCAGAAGGGTTGCATCAAGGACAACGGCAACGTCAGCCGCCTCAATTTGTGAAAATGTCCTGATCGGTTCGTCGGATATTCTCGTCGATGCCGCTACGGGAGCACCTCTTCGTTCCGGTCCGAATGTCGGTGCCGACGTGATACCTTTAAACCCCTGAATATACGCTGCTTCTCCAAGTATCTGAGCAGCAAGAACGACCCCCTGACCACCTCTTCCATGCCATAAAACTTCTTGCATTTGTTTTGTCCTTTATTTCTCTTCTGTTAGCTGTTGCGTTTTTGTCATAAAAAAAGGCCATGGGATTTTTCCCATGGCCTTCAGGAACATCGCAATTTTACCAGATCATTCCCTCAATATGACGGGCCACGGGCATATGCCCAAAAGAAGAGCGAGGCACAACAAATTCAAGAGATCTTTTCTGCTCATGGTTCCTCTTCTTGTGGCTCTCATTTTTGTAGGTTGTTACGTCGCCAATAACTATAAAATCGAACGAAGGATATAATAAAGAAATTCAAAAGTCAAATAATATTTTTCTGTTTCCCGTACTTGAAGGATCGATAGGCGAAGAACCGATCATGATTCAATCTCCTTCGGCTCTTTCCCCCAGCCATGCGCTTATCATTTCGGCATATCTCCGGGATGCTCCCATATTTGAGGCAACGATCCGTCTCCCCGCTTCACCCCTTTCCGAGAGACGTGCCGTATCTCCCATGACTTTCCGTATTTCTTTGAAAAGGTCCTCTTCGCCGGTAACGGTGATCCCTGCCCCGGCTTCCTCCAGGAGTCTCTTTTCATCGGAAAAGTCTTCCATTGACGGTCCGTAGAAGATAACTTTGCCCCAGGCAGCGGGTTCGAGTATGTTCTGACCTCCTCTCGGAACCAGACTTCCGCCGCAAAAAACAATAGTGGCCAGGCTGTATATCTTAAACAGCTCGCCAATGACATCGATTATGGTGACTCTTTCACGGGTGCGCCGTTTTCCCCTGTTCATGTCACTCATAGTGATGCAATCGTTAAACCCTTCTTCTTCGGCACAGGAAAGGACTTCTCCCCGTCGTTCGATGTGGCGGGGAATAATAACCAGTAAAAAGTCAGGATAATATTCGAGGAGCTTTTTATAGACCCTCAGAACGACGGTTTCTTCTCCGTCGTGAGTACTGCCCGCAACAAACACCCGCGAACCGGGCGCTATTGATAATCTGTTACTCATTTCGTGTTTCAAGGTATCGTCGGCTCTCGATGCAAGGCTGTCATACTTTGCATTACCCACGATAGAAACCCGGGACGAATTTACACCGAGGGCCGTAATACGCTCTGCATCGACAGGAGAAATCATTCCCATCTCATCAACAGATGTCAAAACGTTCCTCCAGAAAAACTTCGTTTTTGAATACCTTTTGAAAGAGCGGGGCGATATCCTGCCATTGACCATAACGATCTTCAATCCTTTTTCCCTGCATATGCGAATAAAGTTTGGCCAGATCTCAGTTTCAACGGGAACAAAAATATCAGGCTCTGTCAGATTGATGACCTTTCTGACCACAAAGGGAATATCGAGGGGATAATAGATATATGATGTGGCATCCGGGACCATTCGGCGAGCCATATCCTGTCCTGTTTCCGTACTCGTGGAAAGAATGATGCAGGCAGAAGGAAACAGTTCCCTGAGGGACGAGACGATCGGTGCCGCAGCGGTTACCTCTCCTACCGAGACGGCATGAACCCATATCCGGGGGGAACCTTTCATATTCTCGATACTATCCCGGGGAATAAAACCGAATTTCGCACCGATACTCTTTCTGTATTTTCCCGTCAGTAAAATTCTCATTACATAATAAGGGACCAGGAAAAAGGCTGCAATAAACAGAATAAGGTTATAAAGTCGTAAATAAATCATTAATCATGCCGCACAACGATGTTATTTCACCTGCTCGCTGAAAATAATGGTCTTTGATCATCATGTCAAGGTGCATTTTTCAAAATAGTGTCATTCCTTGCAGTGTGCAGTGATGAGTGAGGCAGGGTGTATAGTGGTCACTATCATGCTCATATATTTTCAGCACCGTATTGCTGCTGATCATGCAGCCGTGAATCGTTCACTGTAGTTCATGAACGGTGAAAAGTATAAAGATTGACATGGATACGTTCTTCATATAATATTTCGTTACCAAACTATGTAATGAAAGGAAATAGTGGCATGAGACCGAAGTGCAAGATTTTCGTTATAACCATGGTGATAGTGTGTCTTGTGACTGTTTTTGTTTCCTGTGCACGATATGAAAGAAAAGTGGTACCGTTCAAGATGCCTCAGGCTTATGAGAATGCTACGGACGTTGCGGGGGCAGTCATTGCGGCCAAGTCGTATGATGATCCGAAAGAGGCACAGGAAGCATTCGGATTTAACATCATCGATGCCGGGATTACGCCTGTGCAGGTGATTTTCGATAACAAGGGAGGCCATGAGATAGAAGTTATTCCCCAGTCAACATTTCTCGTGGACGTGGACAATAATCTCTGGCCCATTATTGATGCACGGCTGGCTTACGACCGGATAGCCAAAAAAACAGACCTCGGTGATGTTGTCCCCGGAGCAGCAAAGCCGGGATTGCTTGCAGGTACGGCCGGTGCCATTATCGGTGCGGCCATCGGCATCGTAACGGGAACGAATGTGGGCGATGCGGCTATGAAGGGAGCTGCCGTGGGAGCTGCAGCGGGCCTGACCATGGGTGGGGCGAAAGGATGGACTGATCCGAAGGTGCGCAGTGAAATCAGGGAGGACCTCCAGACTCGTTCACTGGAACGGCGGGCTGTGCACTCGAAAGAAATAGCCCACGGCTTCATTTTCTTCCCGGGAGAATCGAAAAAGGCAAAGGAGTTACGACTGTCTATCAAAGAAGTGGATACGGGTAACCTGCATTCGATTATCATGAAATTTCAACAGGGTGAGAAATGAAACTAAGAAAAATCGCTCCATCTATTCTCTCTGCCGACTTCAGTATATTAGGAGATGAAATCAAGAAGGTTGAAGAAGCAGGGGCTGACCTGATACATGTTGATGTCATGGATGGTCATTACGTCCCGAATCTCACATTCGGCCCCCCGGTTATTGCATCGATTCGTAAGGTCACTGAACTGCCGTTCGATGTTCACCTGATGATTGAAAACCCGGAACGATCCATTCAGGATTATGCCGATGCGGGAAGTGATTTTATCACCGTTCATGTAGAGGCGGAAACCCATCTCCACCGGGCAATCGAATCTATTAAAGAAAAGGGGTTAAAGGCGGGCGTTTCACTCAACCCGGCGACACCACTCTGTCTGCTCGATGATATTATTGAAGACATTGATCTTCTCATGATAATGTCTGTGAATCCGGGGTTCGGCGGTCAACAATGCATAAAAAACACGCTGCCAAAGATAAAAAAGGCACGGAATCTGATCGACGAGAGATCGCCACACGTCCTTCTTGAGGTCGATGGTGGTGTCAAGTTGGGGAATATCAGATCTTTTAAAGACGCCGGAGCCGATATATTTGTTGCAGGATCCGCGATTTTCACCAGCGATAATTATGAAATAACGATCGGTGAAATGAAAAAAATTCTGAATGAAGAGTAAGTGTTGCGGGTGAATCACTACAGATTCTTTCCCTGAAAAGCCTCTCTTTTTATCCCCTTAAGAAATCTCGATATGAGAGTATTAATCGTTGCGGCATGGTCGTTTCTATGGATAAAGGAATGATCGACTTTTCCCGCGGCAATCATGGTGTGTCCTCCTGCCGATCCTATCTTCCGGACCATGTTCTGGACAATACGATCTGCCCGCTCCCTCGTCTTTGTTGTTCTGACGGAAAAATAAATATCGTCTTGAAACGTGCCGAGACATAACGACCAGTTGATTCCCTCCAGGCGAACCAGTAAATCGGCCATTTCTGCAAGACTGTCCGGATTATCAATCCGGTCAACGTCTGATACGACAACATCCTTATAAATCATTGCATTTTTAATGGCTTTTTCAAAAGTTTTGAAGTGCTCCCGCGACAGGGCGGGATGCTCGATCCTGGAGAGAACTTTGAAATTTACCCGGGGATAGAGGTAGAGAAATGCCTCCAGATCCTGGGGATTTGTTCCTCTTCCGAGATCACGGGTGTCGGATTTAATGCCGTAGAGCAACGCCGTGGCCACATTCCGATCAATACCATGAATATTTGATTCCTTCAGGTACTCGGCAAGTATGGTTGATGTACTTCCGTAATCGGTCCTGATATCGACAAAGGGTGATTTCCGTGATTTGGCTCTTACCGGACGATGATGATCAATGATAATGCTTGGTAGTATTGATTTTGGCAGTGAGTTATTCCCCGAACCCGGTTGAGTGTCGACGAGTGCAATAACACTGAAGTTTTTTATGGTGATGTCGGTAAGAGGATGGATAGTAATTTTCAGGTTTTTGATCATGGCCTTGTTTTCCGCTCTTCCCACGACGCCCCCGTATGCGATAACGGATTCAACGTTACAGAGAGTGCGGAAAATATATTTGAGCGTCAGTGCAGACGCAAGGGCGTCGGGATCAGGATTGTTATGAGTGAGGATGAGAATTTCCCTTTTTCTCCTGACGATTTCAAAGAGTTTTTCCAGCCGGTCATGATTGCTTATGTTTTCACGATGCATACCGTTTCCGCTTTCCCTGTGCCGAAAAAAACTTCGATAGTACTGATACTCGTAAAAAAAGCCTTACCGATGATAGCAGTCCAAAGAATACTGTCCTGAATAGTATCGAATTTTCCTTGATTTATCAATACCGACTTTGTAACTATGGAACGAGAGATGTGCAAAAACGGGCTCAAGAGAAATAATGAAAATTATCATTGATGGATACAATCTTATAAGACAATCCGAGTCCCTTCGGCGGTTCGAAAGGTTCAGCCTTGAGGAGGGGCGCAAGGAATTAATTCGGAGGCTTTCAATCTTCAAGAGACTTCGGGGACATACAGTTGTTGCGGTTTTCGATGGGTGGATACATGGTTCTGCAAGAGAAGAGCGCCGGAATGAAGGGGGCATCACCGTCATTTACTCGAAAAGAGGGGAAAAAGCCGATGAAGTCATCAAGCGGCTGGCAATGAAAGGTGGTTCGGCACTTACCGTCGTTACGTCGGACAGAAACATAGCAGATTTTATCACCAGGAGGGGTGGCGTGGCCATCTCGTCGCCCGAGTTTGAAAACAGGATATCAATGGTTGAAACGGATATTTCCGTATCAATGGATATGGAATACAATGATGTAAAGAGTAATAGTAAGATTACATCACAAAAAAAGAAGGGGCCGTCACGACGGTTGCCTAAAAAACAGAGACGGGCAGCGGCACGGCTCAGGAAGTTGTAAGTCAAGTCCACAGGTAAGAAGATAAACGTTACACCATTCACTGCTCCATTCCTGTTCCGGCACGTCATACAATGAGGTTCTGCTCCACTTTAGTTTGAAAAGAGGGGCCAAGGATTCAAGGGTTTGTTTTCTAAAGACTTTATAAGCGCTTTTAACATTCTTTCGATTATTACGGTGTAATACCACGGTTGCTTCCATGCAATTTAACCGGAAAATGCTGAATGGGGATGACGTGTTTATCTGCCGAATGCGGGCATGCCATATGGATGAATATGACGGACGATGCCGCGCCTTGGCGGCGGGGTGATTTACTGACACATTTCTATGATGAGTCGTTCGATGGCAAGCTTTGGATCTTTCCCCGTTGTTTTTAACGTCAGATCAATATCGCTCAAGTATTCAAGATATCTCACCAATTCATCAAAAGAGAACCGATCCGCATTTTTTAGTGCATTAAAAATAACATAGGGATGCTGACTGCTCAGCGTTTGATTTTTTTTGCCACGCTGAGTACCGATTTTTTTTATCTGTGGATATACAGAGTGTTGGAATGTCTTGAAATCCATCTGATGATGGAAAGCGGAGAGAATTCCTGCCTGTACAATAAGTTTTCCCTGCAAAAGATTCCGTATTTCCCGGGCAATCATGGTTAGTATCATGAGATGGTGAAGACCCTGATCGAGAAGGTCTCGAAAGGAGAAAAGGGCTCTTTCAAGGTTTTTATCAACAAGAGCGGATGTTAGATCAAAGATAGAATCTTCTTTTGTCTTTCTCGTGATGCTCTCGATATCTTCTTCATCGATACAATCTTTATCACCAGTATAGGTAATCAATTTTTCCAGTTCACCCATGGACTCTCTCAGGCTGAACCCCGTTTTCCTTCCGAGTGCTTTGATGGCCCCCGGTGAAAGTGTCTTCCCTTCCCGTTGAAGCATATCCGTTGCCGCGTGCAAGAGCGTGTTTCTCTGTTTTTCCGTACGCTTTTCTTTTGATAAGTGAATGACAACACCGACATCGGCGATGCTACCGACAATCTTTTTTCTTTTATCGACAAAGTCTGCCGTTAAGATAAGATAGTTGCTGTCGGGAAAGCCTTTTTTCAGAACTGTTTCAAAGCGTTCCGTATCGTCAGGTTTTTTTCGTGCCTCGATACGGAAGCGTCCTGATATATCGATGATCTTCGGAAGCCATTTATCTCGATTTGTGCTGCCTGCTTCACCGATGAGCTTACGCCAGTCATTATCTGATATCTTTTCCCAGCCCCCGTCCTGCAGGTCTTCAAGACTCCACCCGACCATCTGTAAAAACGTACCGAAGACTTTGGCTGCTCTCTGAGGTTCTGTTTCTATAGTTTCAAGAATTTCATTTACCACATCAGGCAGCGATGACTGAGAGGACAAAAGAGACGTCTTGTTGACCACGACTACTTTGTTTCCCGGCATGAGAGGAGGAGTAAGAATTGATTCACATATTGCCTCTATATCGGTCACTGTTCCATCCATCCAAAAAAGATTCAGATTCTTCTCGTCTCCGGGGAGGATGATGTCAATAATCTGGTGAAGCAGGTCCTTGATTAAATAATCTTCATCTCCGTACAGGAGATAGCAGGGCGCTCTCTCACCGTCTCTTATGTTTCGGAGTACAGTCTGAACCATCTTCATAGGATCTTGCGCGGTATGATCCATCGAGTCATCTCCTCTCTGAAATAACTTTTTTGCCGTCTATCGTATCAATGGTTATGGATTGTTTGAAGTGAAAAAAGTCGAAATATAAAAACAGAGAGGATATGTTATAAAATGACATATTTCCGTATGTGTTGTACGACGTTTTCAGGTTCATCAATAACCTGAAAGAGATCGATATCTCCCGGAGAGATTTTCCCTTCCCTGAGCATGGTTTTTTTTATCCAATCGGCAAGGCCGCTCCAGTAGTCGCTTCCCATAAGAATAACGGGAAAACTTTTAATTCTTTTTGTCTGAATGAGTGTCAACGCCTCAAATAGTTCATCCATGGTACCGAATCCGCCGGGAAGGATAACATAGGCCATGGCATATTTGACAAACATGACTTTACGAATGAAAAAATACTTGTAATCAATTCTAACGTTGGCATAGGGATTCGGTGTCTGTTCAAAGGGGAGATGAATATTCATTCCCACCGATGTGCCGCCTTCCTCTGAAGCCCCTTTGTTGGCTGCCTCCATAATTCCGGGACCGCCTCCGGTTATAACAGAAAATCCTTCCCGGGCAAGGAGACGGGCCAGTTGTTCCGTTTTTTGATAATACATATCGAGAGGTGTTGCTCTGGCTGACCCGAATATACTAACGGCATGTTTTATTTTAGAAAGCTCCTCAATGGCATCGACAAACTCAGCCATGATTCGAAACACCCGCCATGACTCATCAATGGAAAGTGCATCGACAAGGTATTGCTTCTCATCCATATTAAAAACGCCTTCGCCGTTTTGCCTTCGCCGTCCTTCTGCGTGCTTCTAATGCTTTTCTCTTTTTCTTTACCGAGGGCTTTTCATAGGCCCTTCGCAGTTTGAGTTCCTTGAATAAACCGTTCTTGGAAAGCTTGTTCTTGAGAATCTTCAAAGCTTTCTCTACATCATTATCAATTACCTTTACCTCCAAAAAAATCCCTTCCTTTCTTTTATTGAATGTGTGTGAATATTAAGCACAAGATGCTGCTCATAATATAGAATGAGTGATGTGTCAACTAAAAGATTGACATAAAAAAAAGGCAGACCGACCCACATAGACAATGTGACGGTTCTACCTATTTTTCACTCCGTTATATCACTCTCCTTACTGATGAAGTATCTTTCTCAGCGCTTCCAGAAACTCTCGATTTTCCTCATCACTACCGACGGTCACACGAAAACAGTCTCGCAAACTATCGGGTGATGTGAAATTCTTTATTCCTATTCCTCTCTTAAGGAGTTCACTATATACCCTATTTTTATCATGAGCACAACTAAAAAGAATAAAGTTCGAATCCGAATGATAGGGATATATTCCTTCTAGATCGGTTAATTCGTTAAAGAGATGTTGTCTGCTCAGAATGATGCGGTCTATCTTTTTTTGAAGCTCATCTGCGTATTCGTGAAAGAAAAGGCCAACCGCTTGTGAGAGAGCATTCAGGTTATAGGGAAGACGAACCTTATTCAACTCGTGCACGAGTGACGGTTTACCAATGAGAATACCGAGCCGTATGGCTGCAAAACCGACCTTTGAAAGGGTTCTTAAGATGACGAGATTGTCCCATCGATTAAAATCCGGTAAAAAGGTTTTTCCCGAAAAATCAACGTAGGCTTCATCAACGACAACGAGTCCGTCTGTCTGCATGAGAATCTTTTCAATTTTTCCCGAATCAAAAAGGTTTCCGGTAGGATTATTCGGATAACTCAAGAATATCAGATGGGGCTTATTCTGTGACATGGTATCCAGTATATTTTCCAGGTCAAGATCAAACTGATCGTTTAAAGGAACCTCTATGACCGTATGACCCGTATTGACAGCACTGATCTTGTACATGGCAAAGGTGGGGACCGGTATAACCACGCCGCCTGAAGACGACGAATCAAAAGCTGTTAGGAGCAACTGAATCAATTCATCGGAACCGTTTCCAAGCATAAGCATGTCTTCATCGATACCAAAATACTGTGCAAATTGTTCTTTAAGATCGGTTGCTCCGGGATCGGGATAACGATTGAGTGAGATTGTCTTTAAATGTTCGAATATCCTGTTTTGTTGAGAAGGAGTGAGAGTATATGGATTTTCATTTGCATCAAGTTTAATGCGACAGGGTTGTTCCTCAATTGAATATGCCTGCTGCTTCCGAATTACCTCTTTTATTATTCTTGTAATGTCCATTCAATCGCCTTTCCTTCCATATTCCATTTTCCTTTCGAATACTTATGTTGTAATAGCAGTTCCGTTGTCTTTTCTTCCCCGGGGGTCAGAGATCCCTCAATAAGACGAATACCCAGAGATTCCTCAAAACCTGAGGCCAAGGCACGACACACTTCAATGTGATCTGTTTTTCTGCTCATATTTTCATGAATCGATGTAACGTGCTGTTTGAGTTTTTCTTCTTCCCTTGATGTGGGCCCGTTATTTTTTGAGATTGCCAGGCAGGAACTATGGGGGTCAAAATCCATTAAAAGCGATCCATGTTGCAGAAAAACCCCTTTCGTTCTCATCTGGGCACTGCCGCATATTTTCTTTCCCTTAACAAGGAGTTCGTACTGAGAGGGTATGGAAAAACATAATGCATCTAATTCCGGTGCACCTGCCTGTCTTCCTTCCTTTAACATGTCTGCCCGTATGCCAAGTTTGGCGAGACCTGTAGCGATGCATCGACTAATAATCTGATATGTCCCGAGAAGGCCTGCAGGGAAAAGGGGATTATCTTCCCGGGCCACAACGGAGTACGTAAGATCACCTTCATGAAGAACCGCCTTACCCCCGGTCGGGCGTCGTACAATCGGTATGCCCATGTCTTGACAGAATTTTATATTTACTTCATCTTCGACGTTTTGAAAATATCCGAGAGACACCGCCGGCTTTTCCCAACTATAGAACCTCAGTGTCGGGGAAAAATTTGTTCGTTGACTTTCTCTTACAATGGCCTCGTCGATAGCCATATTTTCAAATGCATCGTAGTAACGAAAAGAAAGGTATCTCCACTCTTTCACTTTATATCATGCATCTCCTTCTTCTTCGATGAAGTCACTATATTCCATTGAATCGAGAAGGGTGTCCAGTTCGCTCAGGTTATTCATTTCGACAACGATCATCCAGCCCGTATTGTATGGATCGCTGTTGATGATTCCCAAATCATCGGACAGATCTTCATTAATGTTTATGATATCCCCACTGACAGGCGAGATTAACTCAAGGATGGTCTTTGACGACTCTATAGTGCCGAATGGTTCATCCTGTTCTATATAGGTATCAATATCGGGAAGTTCGACCGAATATATTTCTCCCAATTCTTCTTGTGCATAATCTGTAATTCCAATAGTTGCAACACTGCCTTCAATCCTTGTCCACATGTGTTCTCGACTGTAAAGCAGATCATCCGGAAGACCTATCATTGTTTCCGTATTTCCTCCACGTATGTATTTGATTCAATGTTTGTCCTTTATTTTCCGCATCTGGAACGATGAGCACTGTTATTATATGTCAGTATGTAATCTGCAAGTGTTTTGGGACAGTCGATAAAATTTCACAACCGTCCCTTTCGACGACCACCATGTCTTCGACTCTGATTCCCCACAGATTGGGTATGTATACGCCGGGTTCAATAGTAATAATCATTCCCGAGGTAAGATAATCAGCGCTCTTTGAGGAGATTGTAGGGGTCTCATGGATTTCGAGACCCACTCCGTGACCGGTACCATGTGAAAAGTATTGTACCAGACCGGCTTTCTCAATATGGTCTCTGGCAATTCGGTCAATCTCACGACAGGAAATACCATCTTTAACGGCGTCGAGTGCCCTGTCGTGTGCATCCTTGACGATTTGATATGTCTCCCGTTGTTTTTGAGTGACCGAACCTACGGCGACGGTACACGTCTCATCGGAATGATATCCCTGGTAAACAATGCCATAATCTACTACGACAAAATCCCCGTTTTCGATTTCTTTTGATCCTGGTTTTGCATGGGGAAGAGCTGAATTGTAGCCTGACGCGACAATTGTTTCAAATGCAAGGGTTTCGCCTCCCAGTTCTTTCATTTTAGATTCCAGGATCAGGGCAATGTCTCTCTCTCTGATCCCCGGTTGTATGGAGTTCATCACAAGTTGAAGGGCTTGAGATGCTATAGCGGCTGCTTTTTTTATGCAATCTATTTCTTGTATATCCTTTATGGCTCTTATAGAGTTAATTTCTTCTGAAAGAGGTTCCAAGGTTACGTCATTCAGTCGATTCCTGAGCTTGAGATATGTATCACAGGTGAGAGCAGATGATTCAAATCCGATGACCTTCATGTTGTGGTCCGAAATAAGCATCGCGATTCCGTCTACTTTATCTCTGTACTCAATAATATTACAATCAGTCACCTCTTGTTTCGCTTGTGTGACATAACGGCCATCGACTAATAAGAAAATCCCTTTTTCCCCGATAAAAAGGAAACCGTCACTTCCGGTAAAACCGGTAAGATATCGAATATTCTTCATATCAAAGAAAAGGATACCCTCCACACGAAGTGCGGTTAGTTTTGATGAAATACGCGCTATCCTCTCTCCCGAGTTTGTTGTTTTATTCACTATATTGTTTCCTCTGCCGGAGATTGTCGAGCCACTTCTCAAGTTCTTCAACGATCTCTTCCTGTTTGCTTACGTTTCCTTTATCCATCAGGGTTTCTACATATTCAAGTTTCTTCAGCACTTTTATATTCTGGGGATCCCTTATGATGATTTTTTTCAATACGTCTCGTGCCATTGTCAGATGACCTTGTTTGATGTAGAGCTCTGCCAGGGTAATGGTATGAAAATCCGACGATATCTGTTCAATATCGCTTATCTGATCATCTGCTTTGAATTCATCGGGATGGAAACCTTCTTCCAGCAAGGCGATTGTTGCCGACATTTCTTCTCTGTTCTGGGCGTCGGGGTTTATAGTAAGCGCTTTCCGATAGAGCCTTGCCGCCTTTTGAATCAGTCCTTTTTTACGAAAACCGTCACCCAATGATTGATAGAGTTGTGACCAGCCATTGATAATCTGTTCCAGTTGATGTAAAATTTCCGAAGCTTCGGTTATTTTTTCCATATTAACCCAGCACGATGCAATGACAAACCATGCGTCCATATCGCCGGGATGATGATCCAACCTCTGTCGTGCCAGGTTTATGGCATTGTCGTACAACTCTCTCTGCAAATATTCCATTGCCGTGGAGAGAAAGTCCAGCCGTTCTTTCAGATCAGATGAAATCATACCATTGTATAATAATGCTTAAAATTCATATGTACAGTAGCGGAACGAAAAACCAATACGACGTCGATTAATACGTGTCCTCATATTTTCGTGATAAGATCATGCTCATAATCGTAGACCTTACATATATGAGAAACTCATTGACACATCTGTTGCCAAAATGGTAACCATTCCGAATTCTTTCTATACAGGATATCATATGTAAGGTATTCACATAAATATTTCAAGGTAAATTACGATGTTTTCCAATATTGAATTTATTAAATATTTGTTCGTTACTTCCATACTTTTATCCAATATTATAGCTACAAAGATTATTGTTGTGGGCGGGCTCGTGGTACCTGCCGCCATTGTTCTGTATCCCCTGACATTTCTTTTTACCGATGTTGTTTCTGAAATAGAAGGGAAAAAGAACGCTCATAACCTGGTTATGGTTGGTTTTTATATGTCTCTCGTTATGGTGTTGATATTATTTGTCGGTAAAGTACTTCCTCCAGCGCAATTCTGGAACCATCAGGAAGCATATACTGTCATTCTCGGGTCCGCGCCGAGAATTGTTACAGCATCCATGATAGCCTATGTTATTTCCCAGAACCACGATGTGTGGGCATTTCACTGGTGGAAACATAAAACCTCGGGGAAACACCTATGGATGAGGAACAATTTTTCCACGATCATCTCACAATTGATAGATTCCGTGATATTTATTGTAATAGCCTTTGGGGGAATATACCCCATGACAACGATTATGGTGATGATTTTCAGCCAGTACCTGCTCAAGGTCGGAATAGCCCTCCTTGATACACCGTTTTGTTATATTTTAGTGAGGATTTATGGAAACAATAGAGAACAAATACAAGGAGCGTGATTACGAAGTACAAATTAGATTCCCGGAATTTACCTGTCTTTGCCCCAAGACGTCTCAGCCTGACTTTGCCGAAATTGTCATCACGTATGTTCCCGACGAACTCCTTGTTGAGCTGAAGGCATTGAAGTTTTATCTCAACTCATATCGAAATGAAGGAATTTTTCATGAAGAGGCCGTTAACCGGATTTTGAATGATTTCGTCGAAACGGTACGTCCCCGGAAAGTAGAGATAATCGGAAATTTCAATGTCAGGGGCGGACTCTATACCACCGTAAAGGCAACATATCCCTCGTAAGCTCAAAAGATCTCCTTTGTGAAATCAGAAAACGTGATTACCCCGTTTTGTAAATGGGGATGAGACGTTTACCAGAGGATGCCACGCCTTGTAGGCGGGGTGATACACTGATCATGATTCCTTAATAATTCTGGGTGTAATGAAGATAAGCAGCTCTCTTTTTTCTTGAGTGTAGGTCTTATACTTAAAAAGCCAGCCCAGAAGCGGTATTTTCGAAAGGCCGGGAACTCCCGACATCGCTTCTGATTGGGTCGTTTTGAAGATTCCACCGACGACAAGTGTATCGCCATCCTGAACAACAATCGTCGATTCCACATTGCTCGTGATAATGGGAGGATTTTCATTGCTTGTGTTTGTCTTATTCCAGTCAGCGTAATCGTTGGTAGCCTTAACCGTCATTGAAATTTTCCCATCTTCCGTGATTGTCGGTTTTACGTCGAGCTGCAAGACGGCGTCCTTAAATGAGATGGACCTGTTACCTTGATTGTCTATGGTGGCGTATGGAATTTCTTCGCCCTGCTTGATCGTGGCCTTGACATTGTCAAGGGTGGTGACCTTGGGTGACGAGATAATCTTACCTTCACCCGATGTTTCAAGTGCCGATAATTGTGCATCCAGAATCCAGCTGCCACCTCCCAGAATAATTCCAAGCCCGGGTGTTATGACATCGGCACCAGTCGTCCCGGGAAAATTCACAGCGATATTACTGCTTGTCAATCCGACTCCATTGGGAAGAGTGGTCAGGTTTCCCGATGCGGAACTTCCCATCAGGGCGCCGATATCCCTGTTATTCCATGTCGTCTGGTATCCGGCACCCCAGTTTATTCCCAATTTTCGGGCAGCATTAGTGGAAACCTCGACTATTTTTGCCTCAATGGATATTTGCTTCAACTTGCCCTGAGATGCGTCTTTCTTGAGTTGTTCCTCCTCAGCCTTTTTCAGTTTTTCGAGAGGTAGAACGGTAATGACATCGCCAAACTGCTTTTTTCCGAGACTATTTATTTCCAAAATCGTGTCGAGGGCCTGATCCCAGGGAACATCCTTCATATGTATAGTCACGGTACCTGTCACGTCCGGTCCGGAAACAATATTATATCCACTGTATTCGGAAATAGATCTCAGGACGCTCTTTATCTGAGCGTTCTGAAAACTGAGGAGAGCTATCTTGTTCCCCGTGTACTTTTTCGTTTCCCCCGCCTTAGCGGTTTCAGCCTGATCAGCCTCCATATCTTGACTGATCAACTCAAATGTCTTCATAGTCGATGCTGATTTTTCACCATAACTTTGTTTTGCAGTGGTTTTGGCATCAGTTTCAGGGAGCATGGACACGTCAAAATCAACGATATACCCGTTGATATCTTCCCTGATTCTGTATGGGACCATTTGATTGAGATAAATCTGAACATAAACCCAGTTCATGCCGTTTACAGTCTTCTGCATAGGGAGGAGATACTGAACATTCTCGAGCAGGCCCTCACCCTGTTTGGTTCTGAGTTTTTCAGATGCATAGGTGTCGGCCAGTTTTACGAGGATCGAATTGCCCGATTCTCTCGTTATATCGAAACCCGATACCTTCGAGAGAAGAAAAGAAATTCTTTCTTTTCCGGTCATTCTTTCAAAAGTCATTCCCTCCAGATTACAGCCTGCCTGGTCTTGTGTTGTTGCTTCTGACGTTTTCTCCGAGGCAGCTGTCAGCGGTATGTCTCTATCTTTTTGCGTACTCCCTGCACAGCCGAGAAATATCATTACAACAATAATATAAGGGATGACGGGTAAAAACTTCTTCCTTTTCATTGTACTATTCCCCTCTTGTTTCACTGAAAAGTTCTAATACAATACGACTTACCTTCTTTTTTTCATCAGAGTCTATCGTCTTTTCTTCTATTACAACGCGATCAGGATGTATATCTGCAACTTTACCTTTTTTGAGGCCGATCAGGGTTCCCTTGGTGATGAGATAAAATTTTCCCGTCGGGTCTTCTATCATGGCCATATTCTTTCCCTGACCCATCGTGATGCCTACCAACTTGAGTTGACCAATGCTGAACAGTTCAAGCGGTGTTAGAGGAACAGATTTTGCCTCTTTTACGGTTGTCTTTGCCTTTTTTATCATGATTGGCTGAATGACCGGTTTAAAGGGATCGGGCGTTCCTTCTATGTCGTAGTTCGACATCCTGGTTTCCGCACTTTTTGCCTCATCTCCATAGGCCTGACATACAACTAATATCAAGGAAAGGGAGAAAATAACTATGAACACGCACATCAGAACGTTATTTGTTCCGTTGTTTCTTTTTTTTGCCTTTTCCTTCATTTTTCTTTTCCACAAACATATACGTTTTTATAACACACGTTGTCTTAAGGAGAAACTCTCCCGTTTCGCTTGCCGATGCTTTTTGGGTTGAAATACCTTGTATGTTTACGATACGGGGCAGATTCGCGACACTTTCGAAAAAGTGCGCAGTATTATAGAAGTTACCCACAATTGCTATCTGGATTGGTATTTCAGCATAAAAATCTTTCGTAACGGGTTCCATTGGTTTAAACAGTAAGAATTCAAGACCTGCTTTCACTCCTGCCTGGGAAACGGACGTAAGAAGTCCCGGTATCTCTTTCTTCTCAGGAAGCCTGGCCATGGCCACTTTCAGCTGTTCATTGAGCCTGGCAATTTCTTCCTTGTGTTCATTTATCCGCCGAGCCACCTGCTCTTTCACTTTTATTTTGCCTTCGAGGGTTTCCAATTTGTTTGATAATTTACTTTTCTTGTCGAGTGCCGCCTGAAAGAAGAAAAAGTAGTAGAAGTACCCCAACAGGAGCAATACAAACAGGACAACCAGAACCTTGTATTGCGTGGGCATCCTTTTTATATCTTCAACGGTGATTGCCATATTCTAACCTCTTCTCAACGCACAGGATAATGTAAAATTCATTACCTTCGTGTTTGAAACCGTTGCCAGTGAAGATGTTATCAAGTCCACGGAATTGATATATGCGGACATTTTCAAATTTATCATAAATAGGGCAATAGCTGAATTATCCATAGCTATTCCGGTCAAATACAAGGCATCTCCCTTTTCCGATATGGATGTAAGCCATATCTTTCCCTGGGGTATTCCATTTGCAACCTCGAGTAGAAGATAAAGAGGATCCTTCCTGTTATGTTCAAGATCAGTAATAACCTTCAACTTCTTCATGACAATTGCTTTATCTTTTTTGAATTTTTCGACGTCACCGGTAATTTGCGTGAGTTTCTTCAATCGAACTTCTGCATTTTTCACACGTTTTTCGAGTGAATTGATACCCAAAACCATATATATATGGACTGAGGCAATTATAATAAGGAACAGGGAAAACGATAGGGAAAGAATGAAAATCTGCCGTTTGATTCCCGCCTTTTTCTTCTCTTCCCAATACGGAAGCAGATTAACTTTTATCATTTGTCATCTATCCTTCTCAGGGCTAACCCGACCCCAAGGGTTGCTGTGGGTCCTATGTTTTCAAGGTAAGATTCCCTGAAAATTTTTTTATCGTAGGTTATGTTTTTAAAAGGATTAAATTTTTCTACTTCACAATTGGTTCGTGCCGTGAGAGCTTCCATAATGCCGGGAAGATGAGAACATCCTCCGCTTATCAGAATCTTCTTTATATATGGATCCATAAAAGTGGAACTGAAATAATCAATAGATCGTTCAATTTCGGCGAAGACGGGTTGGGTATACTCAATGAGTTCCTCCTGATTGAGCGGTACTCCTCTCGCAAGTTTTGCTTCTTCTGCTTCTTCAAAAGATACGCCCAGATTTTTCTGCACGGCTTCAGTTATCGCATTGCCTCCCAACAGAAAGTTACGGGTGAAAACAGACATGCCTCCTTTGACAATATTGATGTTTGTTATACTGGCCCCTATATTGACGAGTGCAACGATATCCTCCTCGGTAAAATCATAGTTTTCTTCGTAAGCCGCTTCCAGAGCAAAAGAGTCGACATCCACGATAGCGACGTGACGCCCCGCGTTTTCGACAGCACTCGTGCAGTCATGAATAATATCTTTTTTCGCCGCAACTATCATGACATCCATCTGATTCGGATTCAGGTCATTCTCACCAATGATAAAGAAGTCAAAATTGATTTCACTGACATCATCGAAAGGCATATAATTTTCTGCCTCATCGGTCAATAATTCCCGCAATTCTTCATCTTGCATCCGAGCAAAATTCGCTTTTTTAATAATGACCGAGTGTCCCGACAGGGCTGTAGCAACGTTCTTAACCCTGCACTTAGATTTTTTAAAAAGTCCCTTGATCGTATTGGTAAGCTTCGCAAGATCATGCACGAGACCATTTTCGATCACGCCCCTTTGAAGCGGAGCCTGAGCATAACTTTTGAGCGCATATCCTTTTGGCGTGTCATCAATTTCTATTAACTTGATAAGGCTTGACCCGATATCAAGTCCGGCAACTTTCTTGCTGCCTAATAACAGATCTTTCAGTGCTCCCATGCATACTTCCTTTTTGACGACGCTTTTTTATGGAAAATAATCATCCCGTTATTCGACGAAACGATAAACGATATCTCCCTTCCTCACCATGCCAAGGTCATGCCGTGCGACAGTTTCAATATACCGTGAATCATGTCTCAGTAACATGATCTTTTCCTTCAATATCCTGTTTTCACACGCTATCCGCTCATTCGCTTCCTGTAAGGTGAGCATTTTTGCTTTGAGGGAAAAATAGTCAACCAGGCCTTTATCTCCGAAGAGTATGAGCAACCCCATAACGATCAGTACCACGATAAAATATCTACCGATTTTCATACACCATAACCCTCAGTACAATAACATTTGAAGGGATATACACCTTCCCCTCTTAACACTCAACTCCTTTTACATTAAAACTGACTACTTGTAAAGAAACGAAACGATATCTCAGATACATGAAGCCTATGTTTTTTCTGAGGGAAGGATTTCTTGTGGCTCCCCCAGTAAGAACGTTCCCTTTTCAATCCATTCTTTCAAGGTGTTTGCTATCTCCATTGCCCGATAATAACTGGACAGTGGTGCTGTTGGAATCTTCTTGCCGTTGAGTGTGATTGTGCCGCTTCTCAGTTCCTTATAACTGACTTCACGAAGACTTTTCACTACTCCATTAGGATAATCGACTCCGTAGTCAAAAACTTGAGTATAAATATCTTTATCTGAAACCGAGGTATACTGTGCCATGTCTTCATTGAGAATCGGTATTGGTATGCCGATCCCGACATAGAGGGATACGCCGTACCCGAGAATGCTTGCCCCCACGATCCATTTAGGACTCATCTCAATAAGATTTCCTATCGTTGCTATCGTACCTGCTCCTTCTTTCGGAACTCCGTTTTTGCCTCTCGGAACATGAGGATTATGCTGCGTTCCGTGCCACGCTACGTAGCCTTTGGTTCCTCCCAGAAATATTCGTGTTCCGATGCCGATCGTTTTACAATAGGGATCATTAAACAGGGGACTTAATTGGCCTGATGTTGAATACGTTGCATTCGCCATTCGCGGTCGCAGCACACCCATATAGGTGTAAATAGTTTTGTCCGACATATTGACCGCACAATTATAATTCTGGTATGCATTCCTCGGATTGAGGAGAATTGCATTTCTCAAATCGTGTATCGTGATATTCTTCTCAAGCTTTCTGGCCGGGTAGCAATCGGTACCATAACCTTCAAGTCTCAGTCTGATCACATTTCCCGCCACGAGGTCTTCAATAACATGTCCTCCGCCATAATTAAATTCACCGGGGTGAACGCTGTTCAGGGGATCCCCTTCCACAACCTCTGTTGCTCCGATGTAACAGTCTACAGCGGCAATCCCGCCATATGCGGGAACATCATTGAGCCATACCCGTGAAGCCCTCATTCGAGGGGAGGTATGGCCGAAATTGATAAAAACACCTGAAGAACACATGGGAGCGAAAGTCCCTGTCGTAACGACATCAATCTTTCTCGCCGCTTCAAGTGCACCCTTCTTTTCCACAATATCAATCATTTCCTCGGCCGTAACCACGACTGCTTTACCGTGCCTTATCTTTTCGTTAATTTCTTTAAAGGTTTTGTTTACCTTAAATTTCTTCATGAACAGTCCCCCTGGGTGTAAAAAAAGCTAACAGATTGGATTACATAGCAATACACTAAAGTGAAAAATAAAACAATATTCAATTTAACGGTAACAGGATCGTGTATGTAAAAAAACCTCTTCCGACTATATGCGAGAAGAGGTCTCTTTCCATTTCTATTTATTAAGCTTTTCATCATTTATCCGGTATGGCCGAATCCCCCGTTGCCTCTTTGGGTCGAACTAAGATCTTCGCAAACATTCCAGGATGCTTTGGAGACTCGATTAACGACCATTTGGGCAATGCGATCGCCTCTCCGTATGATAAACGGTTCCTTGCCATGGTTGATGATAATAATGCCAACCTCTCCACGATAATCAGCATCAATGGTGCCGGGAGAGTTAAGCAGCGAAATTCCGTTGGAGAGAGCAAGACCACTTCTTGGCCTAATCTGGACTTCATATCCTATCGGGAGGGCAATCTCGATACCGGTCGGTATCAGCTTCGTCTCACCGGGTCGAATTATCTGTTCATGCTCCACCGCCGCAAAGACATCCATTCCTGCTGCATGCTCCGTCATATAACGGGGCAGAGAAATGTCGTCATTGCCCGTTACTCTCTTGACGGATATTGTTATTTCTTCGACACTCATTACATCAGTAACTCCGGTGTAAAATCCTTCTTCTTAACCCGTCCCAGTACTGCCATGGATAGTATTTCAGACCTGAATATCTTACCGGCCAAGTCTTTCACATTTTCCTTGCTAATTCCGTTAATGTGCTCAACAACTTCATCAAATTCGATATTTCTCGAAAAATATATTTCGTTTTTGGCAAGTCTCGTCATACGAATATCGGTACTTTCCATACTCAACAGGAAATTTCCTTTCATTTGTTCCTTGGCGGATTGAATTTCCCGTTCCAGTAAAGAATTATTAGAGAGTTTCTTCAATTCCTCCATAACTAACGTTATAATGTCTGTTACCCTGTCCTCACTGGCACCAAAATAAATGCCGAGCATTCCCACATCGTAGTATGGAAGGAGAAAAGAATGAATTGTATATGCCAATCCCCGTTTCTCCCTGATTTCTTGAAAGAGCCTGGAACTCATACTTCCACCGAGGATGGTATTCATCAAAACTGCAGTATACCGGTCATCGCTTGTAGAAGCAGGGGCAAGCGTTCCAATCATAACATGGACTTGTTCGAGGTCTTTTTCAAAGATAGCAATGTTTGACGTAACGGTACATCCCATCGTTTCTTCTTTGATAGAAGATCCCTTGATAGAAGAAAATGACTGCTCAACGAGGCTCACGAAATCATCGTGTTTGAGGTTGCCTGCTGCAGCTATTGTCATATTGTTCCCGTTGTATTGCCTGGTAAAAAAATCAACAATATTATTTCTCAGGAAACGTGTGACGGTATCTTTTGTTCCGAGGATAGGCAACCCAAGGGGATGATCATCCCAGAATATCTTTCCAAAAAAGTCGTAGATATATTCGTCAGGAGTGTCTTCCAGCATATGGATTTCCTGAAGTATAACCAGTTTTTCTTTGTCGAGTTCTGCAGGATCGAAGAGAGAATTTTGAAATATATCCGCAAGGAGATCAATGGCCATGGCGAGATGATAATCAGGTATCTTGACGTAGAAAGATGTCAATTCCTTCCCCGTGTAGGCGTTCATGATACCGCCTACGGAATCAATGGATGAAACAATGTCAAGAGCAGAACGGTTTTTTGTTCCTTTGAAGAGCATGTGTTCGATACAGTGAGCTATGCCATTGATGGTTGAATCTTCGTAGCGGGAACCGCTCTCAACCCACACACCGAGGGAAACAGATCTGACATGATTGATTTCCTCGGTAACGATTCGTATCCCGTTATCGAGAGCGGTTTTATTATACATTATTGTCGAGGGCCTCTTTTCTGCTCAGCTTAATTTTCCCGTTTCGGTCAACGTCCAAGACTTTTACCGGAACTTTGTCCCCCTCTTTGAGGATATCTGTAACCTTATTAACCCTCTCCCTGGCAAGCTGAGATATATGGACAAGACCTTCAGTTCCGGGCAGTATTTCTACGAAGGCGCCAAAATCGACCACTTTTTTTACTGTCCCGAGATAAATCTTTCCTACTTCCGCTTCTTCAGTCAGCCAGTTTATCATGGCAATTGCTTTTGATGCTGCTTCGACGTCATTTGAAGCAATAGTTATTGTACCATCGTCTTCAACATTAATCGATACACCGGTTTCACTGATAATTTGTCTGATCGTCTTACCACCCGTGCCGATAACGTCTCTGATCCTCTCGGGACGTACCTTCATGGTTGTAATCCTCGGAGCGTATATGGATATTTCCTGTCTCGGTTCGGAAAGCGTTTCCTTCATTTTATTAATAATGAAAAACCTTCCCTCTTTCGCCTGATAAAGGGCCTTTCTTAAAATGTCTTCTGTGATTCCATCTATTTTAATATCCATCTGCAAGGCCGTTATACCCTTTTTCGTACCACATACCTTGAAATCCATATCACCGGCATGGTCTTCGTCGCCGAGAATGTCCGTAAGAATGACCACGTTATCCCCATCCTTCAACAAACCCATAGCAACACCGGCAACAACATCCTTTACAGGAACACCGGCATCCATGAGCGACAGGGATCCACCGCAGACGGTAGCCATGGATGATGATCCGTTAGAAGACAATATCTCGGATACTATTCTAATGGTGTATGGGAATTCTTCCTGAGACGGCAGGGTGGGGAGGAGGGCTCTCCTTGCAAGAGCTCCATGTCCGATTTCTCTCCTTCCGGGACCCCTTAAGAATCTTGCTTCTCCTACGCTATAGGGAGGAAAATTGTAGTGAAGCATAAATGATCTGAATTCCTCACCACTGATTAAATCCAATCTTTGTTCATCCGATGACGTTCCCAATGTGAGAACAGCAAGTGCCTGGGTTTCCCCTCTTGTAAAGAGAGCTGAACCATGAGTTCTGGGCAGTATACCGACTTCACAACTGATCGGTCTTATTTCTGCATGAGACCTGTCATCGATTCTTTTTGATTCCTGGAGAATCATGTCGCGAAGGATTTTTTTCTCTAATCCCTCTATGATCGTTTTAATCATCGGTTTGCGTGTGTCGTCCTCATCACTATATTCGTTGAGAATAGTATCTCTCGCCTCGGACAGCTTTCGAGACCGTTCTGTCTTTTGCGGCGTTACATAAGCTTCTTTCAGTTTTCCCGTCGCATTCTCGGAAACCCGCTTGTGGATTTCTTCATCAATGATGATGGGTGCTACCGGCCGTTTTTCCCTCTTCATTTCACTGAAGATTCGGTCCTGGAGGTCCATAGCAGGCCTCATCGCGTCCAAACCAAAGTTTATGGCGTCGATGAGGACATCTTCCTCCACCTCACGGGCTCCACCTTCCAGCATAACCAGATTTATATCATATTCTTTATCGCCATTTCCCGGCGCTACTTTCCGACCCACCAGATAGAGATCGATTTCACTTTTTTCCAATACTTCCCACGATGGGTTGCATATGAATTGTCCCTCTATTCTGCCAACTCTCACCCCGACGACGGGTCCGTTAAACGGAATATCAGAGATGCAGAGTGCTGTCGATGCACCGAGCATTGCCGCAATGTCGGAACCATTTGTGTTATCCAAAGATAGTACGGTAGCCACAATTTGTGTTTCGTAGAAATAGCCCTTCGGTATGAGGGGCCGTATTGACCTGTCAATTAATCTGGAGGTTAATATTTCCTTTTCGTTTGGACGTCCTTCCCTCTTGAAAAAACCTCCTGGAATTTTTCCTGCCGCAAACGTCATTTCCTGATAATCCACTGTCAGGGGCAGAAAGTCGATATTCTCTCGCTTACTTTTTTCAGAAACGGCAGTTATGAGGACGACTGTTTCACCGTATGTGACAAGAACGGCTCCATTAGCCTGACCCGCTAAATAGTTCGTTTTTACAGATATGTTTCGCCCTGCGAAATCGGTAAAAAATATTTCACTCATTGTGTTTTATCCCTCTTGTTTTAATAATTACCACACAGGATTTGGGTATTACCTTCGTATTCCAAGACGCTCGATGATTGACCTGTATCTCTCGATTTCTTTATTTTTGAGGTAATCCAATAGCTTTCTCCTTCGACCGACGAGCTTAAGAAGCCCTCTCCGGGAGTGGTGATCTTTTTTATGAATCTTAAAGTGCTCAGTCAAATACTGTATTCTCGCACTTAAAAGAGCAATCTGGACCTCTGGAGATCCCGTATCATTTTCATGAAGTTGGAAATTATCCATTATTTCCTTTTTTTTCTCTACATCCAACACTGTTTGCAATCCTCCCTCTATCATTCTAAATTGTCTTGCACTTTTCGCCAGTTATTCGTAACGAATCATTTATGTACTGGCTGTGTACTATCCTTACCTTTATCTTCAGATATTAAATACCCTCACAATTTTTGTAATCTGCTCTTTTCCATGGAGTGACACGATCTCATCGGAATTGCACAGCATCCTTGCTATTGCTACCATGTTGTTATCATCTGTAAGAAACTTTATCAAATCTCCCTTGGAAAGTGAAGGAATATCATTATTTTTAAAGATTTCTGCCTCCGGTTGGTATCCGTTATATATCCTGTCCGCCAGAGCACTATCCACGACAACGGGGAGAAATTCCGGCAATGCCTCTGTCAACGGGATAAGATGATCTTTCAGCATTTTTCTTTTTTGCAGATCATCCAGATCTTCAAGGGATAGAGCCCCCTCTTCCGGAAAGTGACCGCTTTTTGTTCTTCTCAGGGCACGCACACACGCCCCGCATCCCAACGCCCGTCCCATGTCCGCACATAATGATCTCACATAGGTTCCTTTAGAACATGATACATGAAAGGTCACTTCGGGCAGTGCCACTTCCTCGATCATTATTTTATTTATTTCAATCATCCTGGAAGGAGGATCGATATCGACCCCCTCCCGAGTCCATTTATACAAGGATTTTCCCTTAAACTTAATCGCAGAATATTTTGGAGGTTTCTGCTCTATCATGCCTGTAAAGTTCTGAACAACCTTCTCTATATCGTTTCTTACGATATTTGGTTCACGGTACGCAGTAACGGCACCCTCAATATCCAGGGTATCAGTTTCGACACCGAGAAGCATAGTAACTCTATATTCCTTCCTGTCCTGCGCAAAGAACTGTACGAGCTTTGTTGCTTCATTGATACAAACGGGTAGCACACCCGTAGCCAGAGGATCGAGGGTTCCCGTATGCCCGATCTTTCTTATCTTCAACGCCCTCCTGATTTCACGAATTATATCGAAGGACGTCTTCCCGGCAGGTTTATCAACAACGACGACACCGTTCATATTCCAGCAGTTTTGATAACAACAAGTAATTTCTTTTTAACGTTCATAATATTTCCTTCAATGCTGCACGCAGATGCATTGACATGTCCCCCGCCTCCGAAGTTCCGTGCAATTTTTTCGACATTGATTCGTCCCTTTGATCGGAGGCTTATTTTGTAGTTGTTTTTTGATGTTTCGTGGAAAAAAACGGCCACTTCAACTCCCTTGATTGAGCGTATCAGGTCAACAAAACCCTCTGTATGTTCAGGCAAGGCTTTCGCTTCTTGCAACATCGGTTGCGAAACGAAAATGGATCCTAGCTTATCCTGACAATCGAATTCTAATGTATTTAAAGCATCCTTCAAGAGCCGTATCTGAGCCCGGGATTTAGTTTCATAGATATTTTCGGCAATCCACCGCGGATCTGCCCCCGCCTCCACCAGTTTGGCTGCCACAAATAATGTATGACTTCCCGTATTGGAGTAGCGAAATGCGCCGGTATCGGTGAGGATTGCCGTATAGAGATTTATTGCAATATCTTTTGTGATATGAACTCCCAGTTTCTCAATAATGTGATAGAGAATTTCTCCTGTAGAACTGGCATCACTATCAACCAAAGACACTTCTGAAAAAAGGTTGTTCGAAATATGGTGGTCTATATTTATGATTTGCTTTATAGAACCTATTCGATTTCCCTCTTCACCGATTCTTTCGAGTTCACTGCAATCCAAAATAAACGCTGCATCGAAGTTATGTAAGGAATGAAGATTGTTTGTGATAACATTTGCTCCGGGAAGAAATTCGTAAATAGTGGGAGTCTTATCTCCATTATAAATGGCAGCCTCTTTCCCTATATCACGGAGAACATGCCAGAGAGCTAATTCCGAACCGAGAGCATCTCCATCGAGTCTTACATGCGATGTAATCAGAAATGTTTCGCAGGAATGTATGATGTCAACAATTCTGTTTATCATCTGTTGTTTTTTGCCTTTGTATCTCTGCCAGTAGTCTGTCAATACGATCTCCGTGTTCAAATGAACTGTCGTATATGAAGTTTATGTCAGGAACATAACGGAGCTGTAATTTCTTTCCAAGCTCTCTCCGCAAGAACTTGGAAGCGCTCTTCAAACCCTCTATGGTTTCACTATTGCATGTCTCTTTTCCAAGAGGAACAAAAAATATCTTTGCCGAACGAAGATCATCACTCATCTTTACCCCGGTGATCGTTATATTTTTTATCCGCGGGTCTCTCACATCTTTTAACAGTATCCCTGATATTTCTGATTTTATAAGATCACCAACCCTGTCGGACCTTTTAAAACTCGTGAAACTTGTCATCTTGAAAACCGTATGAACGATCCATAGCATGAGAAATAGTGGTAATCTCAATCTTTGAGCTGACCACTTCGGCAAGTTTAAGATCGTCAATAAATTTCAATATTGTATCCATCATTGAATTGACGAAGCTTTTATCGTTTCCGACAACACTGAAACCGATTGTTCCTCTTTTCCAGTGGTCTTGGTTTCCTATCTCCGCTATAGATACGTTAAATTTGTTTTGGGTCCTCTGTATAATTCTCCGTAAGACCCTTCTCTTTTCCTTCAGGGATCTACTATCTATGATAAAGATCTCTATTATTCCGACTCCGACAACCATGATATATTATTATATCGTTCTTTCAATCTCTTCTTCTATATATGATTCGAGAATGTCTCCCACTTTGACATCATTAAACCCTTCTAACCCGATGCCGCATTCGAAACCCGACACGACTTCTTTCGCATCATCCTTAAACCTCCTGAGCGATAGTATCTTGCCATCGTAAATCACAACACCGTCTCTCACCAATCTGAGATTCGAATTTCTCGCAACTTTACCATCAATCACATAACTGCCTGCAATCGTACCCACCTTGGGAACTTTAAAGAGGTCCCTCACTTCTGCTCGACCTTGTAAAATCTCTTTATAAATCGGTTCGAGTAACCCTTCCATGCCGGCTTTTACATCGGCGATGGTGTTATATATGACATCGTAGAGTTTTATCTCAACGCCTTCTTTTTCTGCCATTTCTTCAACCCGTGAATCAGGTCTCACCTTGAATCCAATGATGATGGCATCACTTGCCGATGCCAGTAACACATCAGTCTCCGTAACGGCACCGGTCGAACTATGAATAATCCTTAGTTTTACATCTTCCGTACTGAGCTTCAGGAGAGCATCTGACAGCGCCTCTATTGATCCCTGGACATCTCCCTTAATAATGACGTTGAATTCCTTAGCTCCTTCTTTAATCCTTTCATATAACTGTTCAAGGGTAATCTTTGACGTTTTTGAAAGTTCTTTTTCCCTTTCTTTTGTCGTCCAGTACTCGGCAATGTTTCGTGCCGTCTTTTCATCTTCAACACATATGAACTCCATACCGGCCTTCGGTACCTTGGAGAACCCGATAACTTCAACCGGCATGGAAGGACCGGCGTTGGTTGTTCGCAGTCCCTTATCGTCTATCAATGCCCTCACCCGGCCATACTCTGCTTTTGATACAAAGGCATCTCCTTCTCTCAAGGTGCCTTCCTGGATAATAACTGTCGCCACAGGGCCTCGTCCCTTATCAAGCGTAGATTCAATAATGACCCCTCGTGCAGGCCTGTCGGGATCAGCTTTCAGCTCCATAATATCCGCCTGAAGCAGAATCAGTTCAAGCAATTCCTCGATTCCGATCCTCTTTTTAGCTGAAACCTCTGCATATATTGTTTCTCCTCCCCATGCTTCCGGGACGAGATCCAGGTCTGAGAGTTTCTGTTTGATCTGATCAGCATTGGCACCCGACTTATCAATTTTGTTTATTGCGACGATAATCGGTACTCCTGCCGCCCTTGAATGGTTGATTGCTTCTATGGTCTGGTCCATAACGCCGTCATCTGCAGCCACGACGAGTACCACAATGTCCGTAACCTGGGCTCCTCTGGCTCTCATCGATGTGAAAGCCTCATGACCCGGTGTATCTATAAATACGATATCCCTCTCGTTGATATGGACATGGTATGCACCGATGGCCTGCGTTATTCCTCCCGCCTCGCCGTCAATAACATGGGTTTCCCTGATGGCATCCAAAAGAGACGTTTTGCCGTGGTCAACGTGCCCCATGACCGTTACGACAGGTGCCCTTGGTTGCAGTTTTTCCGGTGGCGTTTCTACTTTTTGGACAATTTCATCGTACTCAAAACCAATATGCTCGACCTGATACCCGAAATCACTTGCTACCAGTGATGCAACATCGCTATCGATCGATTGATTAATTGTAACCATGATACCGAGAGAAATCAGCTTGCCGATAAGTTCATTCGATTTAACTCCCATTTTTTTTGCGAGGTCGCCGACGCGTATTGCCTCTCCTACCCTGATTCTTCTCTTTATGGCCTTCGGAGTAGTAATTTCCGTCTTTTTCATCTTCAAGACGGCCTCTTTCTTGTCTGATTTGCGCGCTACAATCCTTCCTTCTTCCACATCCTTTTCAAGGCGCTTTGCCTTTTTTTCGATACGTTGTTTGATGAATGCCTTTTTTCGCGGAGCTTCTTGCTCGTCCATGACTACTTCGACGGGACGTTTCTTTTTTTTCTCAAGCTTGTCGTCTTCTGGTTTTTCCTTTTTTTCAACCTCCGGCGAAACTTTCTTTGCCGCATCCTCAATCTCTTCGGGTTTTACGGCCTTTTCAGCATCTGGTTTTCTAAGCTCCTTTGGTTTGATCTTTTCTTTCTTCTTCTCTTCTTCTTTTTTAGCTTCAACTGGTTCAGTAACTTCTTTTTTCTCGATTTCTGATTTTGTTTCTTTTCCGATCCTCGGTGTTTCCTCTACTGCTTCCGCCTTCGCATCGGAAACCTTAGTTTCCGTGACATCTAAAACCTCGGCTCTTGATATTTCAGCAATTTTTTTCTCTTCTTCTTTTTTAGCTTCAATTGGTTCAGTATCTTCTTTCTTTGCTATCTCCGGTTTCGTTTCAATATCTGTCGCTGGTTTCTTAACAGGTACAACTTCCGTTTCTGCTGTTTCCTTCTCTTCTGTGTCAGGTGGCGTTACTTCTTTGACGGTTATTTCGGCAACTCTTCTTCGCCGGATAACGGTCGATTTTACTCTTTTTTCAACAACCGTACTCCGTTCACCAAGAGCAAATTCTCTTCGAATCCTTTCGACATCACTGTCGCTCAGCGTACTCGAATGAGCTTTAACGGCTATGCCGAGTTGCTCTAAACGGGTTATAAATTCCTTGTTATCTAAGCCTAATTCTTTGGCTAAAACATACACTCTTGTTTTGGACATTCCTTAAAACTCCCGGCTATTCAAGTTTTTTCTTGTTAGACTGTAAACGGTCTTGCCCATTATTTTCATTGGCCATAATATTCGCCGCCTCAGCAATCCAACCCAATACCTTTTCCATATTCATTCCTTGAATTGAAGTTAGTGAGGCTACCTTTTCCGGATCAGCTGAGGCTAATAGTTCAATATTTTTCAGTCCTTCTTTGATGAGAATTTCTGCTGAATTTTCGTCTATATCCGAAATTTTCAGAAGAGATCCAAATTCCTCATCTTTTTGTCCACGCATCATTGAATCACTCTTGACATCGATTTTCCATCCCGTAAGCCGTGCTGCCAATCGAACGTTCTGCCCGCTCTTTCCAATAGCAAGAGAAAGTTGATCATCAGGGACAATTACCTCCATTGATTGCGTATCTTCTTCCATATAGACCCTGTCAACTTTGGCCGGGGATAACGCACTGCATACGTATTTTACCTGATCATCTGAACATGGAACAATGTCGATCTTCTCCCCTCGTAATTCCTGGACCACACTCTGTACACGAGAACCTCTCATCCCGACACAGGCACCAACAGGATCAATATCTTTATCTGTCGTTTTTACGGAAATCTTTGACCGATTTCCCGGTTCTCTTGCGACGCTGATTATCTGAATCAATCCTTCGGAAATTTCGGGAACTTCAATTTCAAAAAGTGTTTTCAAAAAACCAGGATGAGTTCTCGAAAGTATAATTTGCGGGCCTTTTGAAATTCTCTTTACATCACAGATATATGCCCTGATTCTATCTCCTCTTTTAAATGCTTCTTTGTGAATTTGTTCCGTCGGCGGAATAACGCCCTCTGCTCTTCCCAGGTTAACGATGATATTCCCACCTTCGAATCTCTGTACAAAACCGCTGGCCAGTTCTCCCTTTCGATCCTTGTATTCATCGAAAATTTTGTCTCGTTCCGCATCTCTTACTTTTTGAATGATGATTTGCTTTGCTGTCTGGACTGCTATTCTGCCGAATGTGTTTGCTTCTATTTTCATGCCGAGACTGTCACCCAGTTCTGCATCTTCATCCAGCGTCTCTTGTGCCTCTTCTATGGAAATCTGAGTGTCTGGATTCAAGACATTTTCAACAACGGTCATAAACCGGAAGACCTCAATTTCACCAGCTTCTTCATTGAAGTGTGCTTCCATATCCAGATTTTGCCCCAGCTTCTTTTTCGCAGCAGTCAATACAGCTGTTTCCAATGCATCAATGATGATTTCTTTGTCTATTCCTTTATCTTTACCTAATTGTTCGATCAGGCGTTTAAGATCTGGCAACATGAAAAAACCCTCCACCTTCCATTGCTTCGGTATCAAATCTCATATTCGAGATTCGCTTTAGCCACGTTTTCTCTCGGTATATGGTAACGTTTCTTTCCCTCATCCACAATGAGAGTCTTTCTTTCACCCTCTTGGAGGAAATCAACCAATAAACCCCGGAAATTCCTCTTTCCTTCAGTGATTTTGTTGACCCGAATCTTTACCTTCGATCCTCTGTATTTTATAAAGTCCTTGTCTCTTGCCAGGGGACGGTCCAAACCAGGTGAGGAAACTTCAAGGGTATAAGGTCCCGGCGGAATATCGTGAACATCAAGTAAATCGCCAACTTGATTGCTGATTGTGGTACAATCATCGAGTGTAACACCGCCTTCTTTATCCATATATATCCTGACAAGCCAGCGGGATTTCATCCTCAGGCACTCTACATCGATCAATTCCATCTGTTCAAAATCAATAACAGGTGTGACCAACCCCATTATCTTCTGTCGGTATGTTTGATTGTTACCATTCATGATTCCCCGCAAAATAAAAAAGTGGGCAAAGCCCACTCCACAATTGAGAGTCATAATTTAATGCTGTCACCTATACCATAAAAAAATTGGCATTTCAAGTAAAATATGGAGCGGGCGATGGGACTTGAACCCACGACGTTCAGCTTGGGAAGCTGACATTCTACCCCTGAATTACGCCCGCCCAGGTATTATGGTTTTTACAATTAAAAGTGGTGTTAGAATAACCGACTGCACTGTTTTGTCAAGGGTTTTTTACGGAAATCTAACGGTAATTGATTTTCTATGGGCATCAAGTCCTTCCAACGCTGCAAAACGTGCGATTTTGTGACCATACCTCATGAGTGATTTTTCCGAAAAAGAGATAACACTGGTCCTTTTCATAAAATCGTAAACGCCTAAAGGAGAAGAAAACCGTGCCGTGCCTCCTGTTGGAAGAATATGGTTTGGCCCTGCCATATAATCTCCAACAGCTTCGGGTGAACTGTAACCGAGGAATACGGCGCCGGCATTCTTTATCCGATCAAGCAATTCACGTGGGTTTTCAACCATTAATTCCAGGTGTTCCGGGCTAAATATATTAGCAATATCAATTGCTTCCTCCATGTCTCTCGTAACAATTGCCGCACCATACTCTGTGATAGCCTTGGATGCTATTGATTCCCGTTCGAGAGCCGGTATCTGAGATATTACCTCTGAGACAACTCGTTCAGCAAAGCTTCTCACCGGTGTCAACAGAAGAGCGCACGCCATCTCATCATGTTCAGCCTGAGACAGAAGATCGGCAGCCACAATTACCGGCGATGCTGTTCCGTCAGATATAACAACAATCTCACTTGGCCCGGCTATCATATCTATACCTACCTGACCATACACCATTTTTTTCGCAGCAGCTACGTACACGTTACCCGGACCGACAATTTTGTCTACACGCGGTATTGACTCTGTACCGTATGCCAGGGCAGCAACTGCCTGGGCACCTCCCACTTTGAATATTGTATCAATTCCTGCCAATCGTGCCGCAGCCAGCACCAGCGGATTGAGGGTTCCCTTATCGGAGGGTGTTACAAGAATTATTTCACTGACACCGGCAACACCAGCCGGTATGGCGGCCATAAGAACTGTCGACGGGTAGGAGGCCCGTCCTCCCGGTGCATATATCCCAACGCGATTGAGAGGGCGAATGATCTGTCCGAGTTCTATACCCTCTTCGTCCGAATCGATCCACGAAATCATTGTTTGCTTTTTATGGAATGCCTCGATTCGCTGTGCCGCCAGTTTAAGAATCTCAAGATCCGCATCGTCAATACTTCTGATAGCTTCCTCAATATCACCCTCAGTGACTTTTACCGTTTGCGAATCCAGTAAAACGCCATCAAATTTTTCCGTGTATCCAAAGAGTGCCCTATCTCCGCCGGTTGCAACATTCTCTACGATTTCTCTTACAATCTGCGTGATTGCTTCATCAACAAACATATCACGATTTTGAATACGTTTCAGTTCTGCATTGAAAGTCGATTCAACAGTGCTGATAAGTCTCACCTTATTCTTTTACCCTCCTTATATTTGCTCCCAGTGATGACAGTTTTTCTTCGATACATTCGTATCCCCTGTCGATATGATAGACTCTGGAAAGCTCGGTGGTTCCTTCTGCCGCTAATCCGGCGAGTATCAATGAAGCAGAGGCTCTCAGGTCTGTTGCCATGACCGGTGCGCCGCGAAGCCGGGGAACACCCCTGACAACGGCGCTGTTTCCTTCGACGATGATGTCCGCACCCATGCGGAGTAATTCATTCACATGCATGAATCTGTTTTCAAATACGGTTTCTCGAATGACACTGATTCCATTCGCTACTGACATTAAGACAATCATTTGTGCCTGGAGGTCCGTAGGAAAGCCGGGATAGGGGAGTGTCTTTATATCGACACCGGTTATCTTTTTTTTCCCGGTGACGCGAAGACCTCCCGGGATCGATGTAATCTCTATCCCTGCTTCCGTAAGCTTTGTAATGAGAGAGTCGAGATGACCCGGTTCGCATCCCATTATTTTGACATCACCGTTCGTCAAGCCGGCTGCAATCATATACGTTCCCGCTTCTATCCTGTCGGGTATTATCATTTCTTCTACCGGATGAAGGGATGTTACCCCTTCAATTTCTATCATATCCGTGCCGGCCCCTCTTATTTTTGCTCCCATTTGATTCAAAACGTGAGCAAGATTGACCACTTCAGGCTCCCGGGCGGAATTTTCCAGCAGGGTCGTTCCCTCTGCCAGCGTGGCCGCCATCATAATATTTTCAGTTCCCGTAACGGTCGGAATATCGAAGTAGATTTTTGACCCTTTCAGTTTCGATGCCTTTGCTTCGACATAGCCTCCCTTGAGGTCAATATCGGCGCCCATTTCCTTGAGGGCTTTGAGATGTAAATTGACCGGCCGTGCACCGATTGCGCATCCTCCCGGAAGAGATACCCGGGCCCGGCCCATTCTCGCCACCAGGGGTCCTAAGACGAGAATTGATGCTCTCATCGTCTTCACGAGATTATATGATGCTTCGCAGTTTGTTATATGATCCGCATTGAGTCTCAGGGGATTGTCTCCATCGATGTTGACGCCAAGGTTCATCAAGAGCTTTTTTATCGTTTTTATATCGGCCAGATTCGGCACATTGTGAAAGGTATTCCATCCTTCTGTCAGGAGTGATGATGCAATAATCGGAAGGGCCGCGTTTTTTGAGCCGCTGATCGTTATCTCTCCATGCAGTCTCTCTCCACCCTGAATGATAATCTTATCCACTCTTATCTTCTCCTCGCTGTAGCAACTCTTTCTATTCCGGCGTAATCATACTGGCATCTTATATAATCATACTTTTGTGATTCCCTCAACAACCTTTCGATTGTTTCCCATTGTCCGTAACCCATTTCCATGATAAGCCAGCCACCTTTTCTCAAATGGGGACCGCCGTTCCTAATGAGTGCCTGATGAAACTCTGTTCCATCAGGGCCGGCAATCAGTGCCGTTCTCGGTTCATGGTTCCTGATTTCAAAGGAAATGTGTTTGAATTCCTCGTCGGAAATATATGGCGGATTGGAGACGATAATATCAAATTGTTCTGAAAGAGATTCGAGCAGGTTACCGCACAAGAAGAAAATACGTTCAGCCACACCGTTTCTTCGTGCATTTCTCTTTGCAACGGTAAGGGCTTTTTGAGAGATATCTGCGGCAAAAAAGTAAAATTGTGTCAGTTCGGTTGCCAATGCTATGCTGATTGCCCCGCATCCCGTTCCAATTTCCAGGATTTTCCCTCGTTGTAACGTCTTATTACCGATGAGCCTCAGAATTTCTTCGACAAGAATTTCTGTTTCGGGTCGTGGTATCAATACATGGTGATTAACCTCAAACTCGAGAGAAAAAAATTCTTTTATGCCGGTTATATAGGCAATCGGTTCTCCTTTGATCCTCCGTGCAACACCGGTTTGCAGTCCCTGTAATTCTTCATCTGTGGGACGGTAGTCGCCATTTCGGTAAAGGGCTGACCGATCTCTGTTAACATAGTGGCCAACCAGAACCTCTGCATCAAGTCTCGGTGTCGAGATATGACATTTTTTAAGCTGGTCCTCGATTGTGTTCAGAATGTCGACGATACGTTCTGTTTTTTTATGTTTCATAATTTAGCGGTGTTGCTGATCCTCGTCGCATGGTCAGAGTAATCCCTCTTCCCTTCACGTCGAGGGAACTGTGACATATTTATGCCGTCGTTGTAAAGTGATTTGTACCCTTAGAAAGAAGCTGCCTTTAGAGATTCGGTTTGATAATGTGTGATAAGAGCATCAATGATGACCTGAATATCTCCGGAAAGAATGTTTTCCAGACTGTAGAGAGTCAGTCCAATACGGTGATCGGTGACCCGACCCTGTGGAAAATTATATGTTCTGATCCGCTCACTTCTGTCACCGCTTCCGACCTGATTTTTTCTTGCCTCTGAAATTTTTGCATTCTGTTCTTCTGTCATTCTGTCGAGAAGCCTTGCCCTGAGCACCTTCAAAGCCTTTGCCCTGTTTTTGTGCTGCGATTTTTCATCCTGGCACGTCACGATTAATCCTGTCGGAATATGGGTGATTCTGACGGCGGAGTCGGTCGTATTCACACTTTGTCCTCCATGACCGGTGGAACGAAATACATCTATTCTCAAGTCATTCGGATCTATTAATACTTCCACTTCTTCCGCTTCGGGGAGCACCGCCACGGTGACGGCGGAGGTATGTATTCTCCCCTGGGTTTCCGTAACAGGGACCCTCTGCACACGATGAACCCCGCTTTCATATTTTAATTTACTGTATGCGCCCTTTCCTTCTATCAGTATAATTAACTCTTTGAATCCGCCCGAGCCCCCTGAAGGACTCGAACTGACCACTTCGATTTTCCACCCGCACATTTCTGCGTACCGTGCATACATACGAAAGAGATCTGCCGCAAAGAGTCCGGCTTCCTCTCCTCCCGTACCGGCCCTGATTTCTAAAAAAACATTTCTTTCATCATTGGGGTCTTTGGGAAGTAACAGAATTTTTAACCTGTTTTCGAGGTCTTCAATTCTGCTTCGAAGGAGCGGAATTTCTTCCTTCACGAGTTCTTTTAATTCTTCATCACCCTCGCGAAGCAATTGCTGATCTTCCTCGAGCTGTTTGCTTGTTATTTCGTATTCCCGGTATGTTTCAACGATATCTGAAATGTCGGCGTGTTCTTTTGCGCATTTCTGGAATGCTGAGCGATTATTCACCACGGCGGGATCACTCAACATTCTTTCAAGATCGTTATGCCTTTTTTCAATTTCTTTCAGTTTTTTAAACATACCACTCCTTTCACATTTTACATTGATTATGGCAGAGAAGGGTATTTGCTACAAGAAAGTCCAGGTTGACAGGGTCATGTCACCTGCGAGGTTGTAGGAAATTATTACCATTGACATAGACAATCGTGGTGGTAGTCCTTTAATTGACGGGTCTTACTTAATTATTTTTGTTTCTTCTTCTTTTTGTTTTCTACGCCCGAATATTTTTTTCTAAAACTTTCAATCCTGCCGGCTGTATCGACGATTTTTTGTTTTCCCGTTATGAAGGGATGGCAACTGGAACAGATTTCTACCTTGATGTCTTTCTTCGTCGATCGTGTATTAATAACATTACCACAGACACAGGTTATTGTAGCGTCCGAGTATTTCGGATGTATTTCTTGTTTCATTTTCTCTCGTTCCTCCTTCGGTGTTGCGACAGCGCCCTCAGTGTTCGCATGATAAGTAAATCATCTATTATATTCATTTGGAAGCTAATTTCAAGAAATCTTTTTATTGATTCATCGAATTGAGAAAATCTTTATTCGTTTCAGTTTTTCGAATCTTGTCAATGATGAACTCCATGGCATCCACGGGGTTCATTTCCTGAAGAAGCCTTCGTAATATCCATATCCTGTTTAAATTTTCTTTTTGTGTCAGCAGCTCTTCTTTCCTTGTGCCCGATCGTATAAGGTCGAAAGCAGGGAAAACCCTTCTATCGGCAATCCTGCGATCGAGATGAAGTTCCATGTTTCCCGTACCTTTAAACTCTTCGAAAATAACTTCATCCATTCTGCTTCCCGTCTCAATGAGGGCCGTTGCTATTATCGTCAGACTGCCACCATACTCTATATTTCTTGCGGCCCCGAAAAATCTTTTCGGTTTGTGAAGGGCATTGGAATCGACACCACCGGAAAGAACCTTGCCGCTGGGTGGAACGACAGCGTTGTAGGCCCTGGCAAGTCTTGTTATACTATCAAGGAGAATGACGACATCACGGTTATGTTCTACGAGTCGCTTCGCTTTTTCAAGAACCATTTCAGATACTTGTATGTGACGTTGTGCCGTCTCATCGAAGGTTGAGGCTATTACTTCCCCCTTAACGCTTCTTTCCATATCAGTGACTTCCTCAGGCCGTTCATCAATCAACAGAACCATGAGAATAACTTCCTCATGATTTTTTGTAATACTGTTGGCTATATCTTTGAGAAGTACTGTCTTGCCCGCACGGGGAGGTGATACGATCAATCCCCTCTGACCTTTTCCGATCGGGGTGAAAAGGTCCATTATCCTTGTAGAGTAGTTTTCGGAATCCGATTCCAGCAATAATTTTTCTTCGGGATAAAGGGGGGTAAGATTATCAAACAGAATTTTATCTTTCGCTGCTTCGGGGGGTTGAAAGTTGACTGAACCGACCTTCAACAGAGCAAAATATTTTTCGCCGTTTTTGGGAGGTCTGACCTCTCCCGAAACGGTGTCTCCCGTTCTGAGATTGAATCTTCTGATTTGAGAGGGAGAAACATAAATGTCATCCGGGCCGGGAAGGTAGTTGTAACCCACAGACCGAAGAAATCCGAAGCCATCGGGAAGTGTTTCCAGTACACCTTCTTCTTCAATAATTCCGTCTTCTTCAGCTTGAGCTTGAAGAATAGCGAAAATGAGATCCTGTCTCCTCATTCCTGTGGCATCAGGTAGTTTAAGTTCTTTCGCGAGTGCCGTGAGCTGACTGATGGTCTGCTTTTTTATGTCTGAAACGTTCATAGGCTTTACCCTCTGTAAATAATCTTCCTACGCAGCGTAAGATGTTTCCTCTTATTACAAGATTATGCGATATGTACTCTGATCATTCCGTTTTATGCCGGAGGAATAATCAGACATTTTGACAAATTCCCTGGATACATTCAAACGATGGTTATTGAGAACATAGTAGAAACACTTCAACAAGGAAGGGTTTGTAAATATCTTTATAAGATACGTGAATTTTTATATCAAACGATGATCCATGTCAAGTTAAAATTTTAAGGGCCTGTTGCTCAAATTAATTTTCGCCGGGGCAACAACCTGTTTGATGACGTTTTTTCCTGAGTCCTTTCTTGTGGTTATCACTTTTTTTGTTCCTCCAAGATTCTTTTATTGTAACATGATGAAGTTCAACTGACGGCCTGTCTGTCCTCCTTCCCCTCTATGAGAAAAGAAGGTGTCCCGGTGACAGGAAGTACAAATTCCGGCCGATGTTACATTTTCTGAAGAAATTCCGGCACGCAGTATTTGTCGTTGATTGGCTTGTGGAAGATCCAGCATCCATCTTTCCGCTTTTCGGGATTCTTTGAACAAGAAATCCCTGTCCGGGTCTTTTTCCATTGCCGTCCAAACCTTTTCATCCACCTCATAACAGCAGGGACCGATAGAAGGGCCGATGGTAACGATAATGTCTTCCGGCTTCGATGCAAATTTTTTGACCAAAATGCGAAGGGCCTTGCCTGCGATGTTCAGGGATGTTCCCTTCCACCCTGCGTGGATAGTGCCTATGATATGTTTTACTCTGTCTACCAGGAAAATGGGAACACAATCTGCCGTTTTAATACCGATAGCAATACCGGGTTTATTCGTTATAATTCCATCATAACCCGGATCGTGAGAATCCGGTACATTATCAGCAATAATGAGAATCCTGTCCCCGTGTATCTGTTTTACCGTAAAGAAATGATCTTCCGGTATGTTGAAAGCGTTTGAGAGGATATTCCAGTTTTCGGCAACATTTCTCTGTGTATCCCCTTCGCTGACACTGAAATTAAGATTTGCAAACCGACCTTTACTGACACCTCCCCACCGTGTACAAAAGGCATGAGTAACACCGTTGCATTCAATAAGCCGGGAATATTCTAGGTACTGAACGCCATTTTTTTGTGAATAGGTAAACATATCAAATAAATATTCAGGTTAGGCGTTTTACATTTCACGCTGGACGGAAGAGCTTTGTCGCAATGCTTCACAGGCATATGCCATGTCATCCGGCAATGGGGATGAAAACTCCAGGTAACGATCGTCAAACGGATGATGGAATCCTATCTTGCTCGCGTGCAGGGCTTGTCTCTTAATCCGTTTGAGGGCATTTCTCAGTATGTCGTTTTTGATTTCGCTGGTTCTTTTTTTAGAATTACCGTAAACGGCATCTCCGATGATGGGATGTCCTATTGTATTTAAGTGCACTCTGATCTGGTGCGTTCTCCCTGTCTCAATCTCAACATCAAGAAGTGTGGCTATGTTATACCGCTCAACGATGTTCCAGCGAGTAACTGCCATTTTGCCCCGTTTACTTTTTGTTGACATCTTCTTTCGATCCGTGGGGTGTCTTCCCACCGGTAATTCAATGAGTCCGTTTTCATCTTTGATATTTCCGTGGACGAGAGCTTTATATAGCTTTTTCACCATATGGTTTTTAAACTGTTTCGACAGCCCTCTATGTGCCGAATCCGACTTGGCAACTATTAAAAGGCCCGAGGTTTGTTTGTCGAGACGGTGGACAATGCCGGGTCTCAAAACGCCCCCCACACCCGATAGATCGTTGCAGTGAAAGAGAAGAGCGTTAACAATGGTCCCGTGGTAATTGCCGGCTGCGGGGTGGACAACCATACCGGAAGGTTTGTCGAGTACGATGATTGATGCATCCTCATAGATAATAGTCAGCGGTATGTTTTCAGGCATGACATCATAGCCTTTCGGCTCTTCTTTGGTAAGAATGACAAAATCCCCTTCCTTTAAGCGATATCCGGACTTCATCCTCAGGTTGTTCACCCGTACATTACCTTCGGTAATGATTCTCTTTATCTGTGATCGAGAGAAAGAATTCGCCTTGTGTGTCAGGAATATATCGAGCCTTTCACCTACTTCGCGTTTGCCGATGGTAAATGTAATGTGTTCTTTCTCGTCGTGAGTCATGGAGCTTTGAGCCTAGTTATACTGCTTCATAATATCGGTTTTTTTAATCGGACGCTTTCAATCCATTCTCAATTATCGCAAATTCAGATTCATCAATCGTTCGTAAATCAAGGAGGACTTCTTCGTCTGAAATTCGAGCAATAATTGGTGTATCAAGATGGCGTAACCGTTCTCCCAATCTGCTTGCCGATATACGGGAGGAATTAATGGCTATAAGAACCGTCGGAATCTCCTGTGTCGGGAGAGATCCTCCCCCGGACATGGACGTTCCTTTCTTCAGTGAGAACAGGAATCCTTCAAGGGGTGATTTTTGTAATAGTTTCAATAATTTTCGTGCTTTTTTTTCAACCGTGGCGACCGGTTCCGTCAATGATCGTAGGCCTTTTATGCACGATAGGGCTTCTTCCGTGTTCAGATACTGTTTCATCGTCGCTTCCAGGGCGGCAAGGGTCAGTTTATCGATTCTCAGGGCACGATTCAGGGGGTTTCTTTTTATCTTTTCCACGATATCTTTTTTTCCTAGAACAATTCCTGCCTGGGGACCGCCGAGGAGCTTGTCTCCGCTGAAGGTTACCACATCCGGTCCCGCTTTCAGAGTGTCCTGAACAGTCGGTTCCTCTTCAAGACCATATGTACTCAGTTCAACAAAACATCCGCTTCCCAAATCATTCATCACGGGTATACCATATTTTTTGCCAAGTTCCACCAGTGCGTGCAGTTCAACCGCATCAGTAAAACCGGCAATCCTGAAGTTACTTGTATGAACTTTTAATATAAGTCCCGTATTGTCATTGATTGCGTTTTCATAATCGGGGAGATGGGTCCGATTGGTGGTTCCCACCTCTCGGAGTGTTGCTCCGCTCTTTTCCATGACTTCGGGTATGCGAAATTCACCGCCAATTTCAATCAGTTCACCCCGGGAAACGATCGCCTCTCGCCCTTCAGACAGGGTATTCAGAGCGAGGAGGACGGCAGCGGCATTGTTGTTAACAACCATCGCATCATCGGCCCCGGTAAGAGCACAGAGTATATTTTCTACGTGATCATACCGCAGCCCCCGCTTTCCTTCCTCGAGGTTGAATTCCAGATTTGAATAACCGCGGCTGATGTCAACAATTCTTTCCAGTGCTTCGTCGCAGAGTGGAGCTCTTCCGAGATTTGTGTGCAGGATGATACCCGTTGCATTGACCACACGGCGCAGACTATAGGTATGCAATCCCTCGATTGTTTTTTTTACTTCATCCGCAGCCTCTTCAGCAGAGGATACAGACGGAATTCCATGGCCCTTTTTTTTTGATGAGAGTATGGTCTCTCTCATCCGTCCAACGACGTGGCGGCAGGTTTTAACGATAAACTCTCGTGGTGCCTTATCGGTGACATGGTCCTTCTCCAAAATTAACAATATCTCGTCAATTTTAGGGAGTGATTTTAAAAGGTTTTTCTTTGTGTCATCCATATATAATCCTCTTTTTTACTACCGTGCAAGGCATGTGAGTCCGTTCCCGTTTATTATCTTTATCGTTTTGTCCCCTTCACCAGTTCTTCATTAATATACCACATTTTAATACCGTATAACTCGCAAAGATTGCGGATATATCGTAATTTTCTCAAATCCTCCGGACATGGATCAACAATGAAGATTGCCAGGCCGGGACGTTTACCCGTTTCCTTGGCATAATGCAATGCCTGGCCAATTCCCTCGTGAAATTTTGAGAGCCGATCAACTTCTATGGCGAAATCATGGGTGAGCAGGTCAATCCTGCCGTATGTGACCGGCACTTCCATTGTGGCGCGACCTTTGAAATAGAAGTCATTGAACGCACATTGATAATCTTTTTCTGTTTTCAATCGTTCTGTCTGAGAGGCCGAACATCCTGAAATGAGGATAAAAGCGAGGAGAAGCACATACAGAATGTAAATGTTTCGATACGTTTTCATAGCTTCGCCGGTTGTAAAGAATCGTTGGAGATAGAAACGATTCTTGTTATAAGCATTTATCCGATCATCAGGAATTGAGGCAAAAAGCCCTGAAGTTGTTGACTGCCGTAAAAAACTCCCGCATGATGATAATCCAGTAATACCGACCGCGAGTTGTAAGATAAAACGTGCCGTGATGATACCGCAGTCCACCTGCCAGCATAAAAGCAATGATATCCTTCCACAGGTACGGGAAGACGTTTGTACCGTATTTTTTCCGCAGTGGGGTCACCTCCAATTCCAGACCAAACAGATTCATTATGAAATCGTAGCGAATCCGATCCGTTAGTGAAAAGTTATGTGATGCCATAAGGGGAAGTTCTCCCTTATTCGAACGATCTATGTACTGCCGTATATCGAAAGTATTCGCATAACACCTGCCATTTAAGTAACCGATGGATCCGCTACCCAGGCCGGCGTATTCGTCATAATCGACAATATATTCATCGATCATGGCATCTTGTCGGGAAAAACACCAGGCAGATGAAAAACGATAGTGAGGGAGCAGTTTTTGAACAATCAGACGATAAAATCGCTTTTCCTTTTTATAATCTACCGTACCGAGGGTCTTTTCCACAAGCCCACGGGTCAAATCCGAAACCATAAGGGGATAGTATGTTACCTGATCGACTCCCGTACCAATAAGTGTGTCAAGATCTTTTTCCAGTGATTCATAGGTCTGAACGGGAAAGTTAAAGATCATGTCTGCATTGAGAGTATCGAAATGGCCTGATGATTGTACCAGACGTTCGGCATTAATCACACCGCTGCCGTATTTGTCGTAACGACCCATGGCCCTGAGAAGATCATCGTTGAAACTCTGTATACCAACGGAAAGACGGTTGACGCCCGCCCTTTTCAGTACGCTTATTTTCTCATCCGTCAGGTGGTTTGGATTGGTTTCGACCGAAATTTCTCTGATGTGAAAACAGCTTTTCGCCACTTCAAGAGTTTCTTCCAGTTCATCAATCAGAACGGTCGGTGTTCCTCCCCCAACGTAAATACCCTCAAAATTATAACCCTTTTCCCGGTACAGGTATATCTCTTTTCTGAGGGCATTGAAGTATTCACGGCATAACGTTTCTTCAAAAAGGAACCGGTTGAAGGAACAGTACGGACAGAGTTGTTCACAGAAAGGAATGTGTATGTAAAGAAGACGGGGGATTGTCTTATCGCATGGGGGTATTACGGGTGTTCCCCCTTCGTCGAATCGCATAGCGCTTGAAAACGCCCGACGTGCTCCTTCACTGATTAATTCAACGATCACAGTATGATTCCTCCCACAGGTGCATTCCAAACCATTTCATTGCTCTGTTCTTTGTCCACAGGTATGATTGTCTCGACCGCCTTGATTTATGAACAGATCATGCGATCCGAAGATAATCCCTTAACAAATATCTCTGAAGCGATCAAGAATTCTTATCTGCTTTCCAATATCTTGAAAAAAAGGGATGATGGTGTTATGAAAAATTTTAACATACAATCATCACACGGGGTAATGAACATATGGCAAAGACCAAAACCTGGAAGCTATGGGAGAATGATAAAGTCAATGAAGAGGAATCAAAGCTTTTGAGAAGAAAAGCTGATGAGATTCCCATCCCCCTTGACGAGAACAGCAAGAAAGATATTAAGATTCTCATCGATGCTTTCTTGGCACGGAATGATGCCTTGGGCCTTGCTGCTCCGCAAATAGGAATAAGCAAAAAAATGGTGGTCTTCAAGAACAAGAATCTTGATGAAAGGGGATTCGTAAAGAGCGATAAGGATTATGATATCCTGATTAATCCGCGGATTACTCAATTCAGGGGCGACAGCGAGACATCGACAGAGGGATGTCTTTCATGTCCCGATATAAGTGTGGAAGTGGCTCGGTATAATGAAATCAAGGTCAAGGCCTATGACAGAGAAGGTAAAAAAATCAACAAAAGATATATCGGATTTCTTGCACGGATTGTACAGCATGAACTTGATCATCTTGACGGAAAACTAATCATTGATCGTGGTGGATCGATATATGTTCCGAAAGAAAAGCAGGAATTCTTTAAAAAACTGTTTGAAGAGTGAGGTGCTATCATTTTGTCTTTCCCGCCATGGTATCAGATTCCACTCCGTCCGATATTTCACGGGTATGCCAAAATCACTATGACATACAACACGATACTCTATATAAGCGCTTGTGTATGATTTCTATTTTACTGGCAGAAATGCGGTGCCGGCAGATCTTTTACCGTTACCAGCCCCGGTTGCGCCCTCATTACATCGTATATAGAATTCACTAATATAGCCGCTGTCGCCTGATCTCCTGCGACACCCCCGTCAATCCTCAGCCTAATATTCGGAGTTCCGTTAATGTAAATTGCATCATGGGGATCATCAGCTCCGACATACATCCTGAGATCAAGATTGACGATCGTTTCATTTTCCTTAATTCCGTTCACGATGTGTTTGACTCCCAGAACATCTCCTTTTTTCAGATCGAAATATGCCGTTTTTACGGGGTATTCCGCGATAACGGGATTGATTGTTTCTTCCACGCTATCAAAGGAAAGACCGAGATAGTGAGCAATAAATTGAAGTGATTCAGCAAGTCCCACATGACCGAGCATTTTTTCTGAGACCATGGTCCTGAACTGTTCAGGTGTTAACCCGGCACCTACTTTCTTCTGAAGCGGATATCGCCGCGTCCCTGCATCAACGATTCTTTCAACCTTAATGGTTTTTACATCCTGACACACGCCCGTCAGGTAGAGGGGAAGGGCATCCATGATAAATCCCGGATTGACCCCGGTGCCGAGCACCGTGACGCCCTGTTCCATTGCTTTTGTATCTAATTTTTCGGCCAAACCTTTATTTTCGGCGGATGGGAACAAAAGTTCTTCACTGGACGACACGATATTGAGTCCTGCCTCAATAATTTCTTCCAATTGGGTATAGATGTTTTTAATCCTTGATCCGGCCGTATGTATAACGATATCAGCTTCAGTGCCGGATAGAAGCTCATCCAGATTATCGGTAACGGTAATTCCCATGCTCTCTTCAAAACCCAGAATTTTACCGAGATCTTTACCAACCATGTCTTGTGCAATATCGACGGCTCCGACAATTTCCAGAGTACTTTTGTTCAGTGCCAGTCGTGCCGTTTCAAGCCCGATGGGACCGAGACCGTACTGTATGATCCGTACTTTCTTTTTGCTCATTCTTAAGAACTCCTTTTATATAAAAAAATGAAATCGATTTTCTTATGCGCCATCTTGTACTGTTATTTCATCCTTTTTTTTTCTGTGCCGTTGAATGACATAAACAGTAACGAGAAGTGCACCTCCGATGAGATCCGAATACATTTCAGGGTAGAAAAGACAAATCGCGGCCATACCGGTGAGTAACCGTTCACTATAGGTTGACGGACACTTCAAATAACCAATGACAGTCGACCCAAGGGCGATTACACCGACAACCAGCGTTATAAAGACATGCGTGAATTGTACATAATCGAATGGAATCGAGCTGTCGAGAAGCGTCGGGAGCCAGAGCACTATGGGAGCGGATACAATGATGAAGGGCACTATAAAACCGGCAGTAGCAAGACCGAAGGCTGTAAGTCCCGTCTTGAAGGGATTTGCTCCGGATATTCCCGATGCGGCATAGGCTGCCAGGGCCACCGGTGGTGTCACATCAGCGAGGACAGCATAAAACAGGACAAACATATGGGACACGAGGGGATGAATTCCCCATTGCAGCAGTGCCGGAGCGGCTATCATAGAAGCGATGATGTACTGTGCAGTTGTCGGAATCCCCATACCAAGGATAAAACACGCGATAGCGGTAAAAAAAAGTGTAAAAAACAATGCCGTGGCATCCACGCTCAGTATATGAACGACATCGATGCTGGTGACAAATGAAGCCACGACGTGGGCCAATTCAATAATAGCTGCTGCAAACTTGAGTCCCAGACCGGTAAGAGTCGTGGCACCGACGATAAAGCCGATACAGGCGCAGGCCGCCCCGATAGCAAGAGCATTTTTTGTTCCCAGTTCCAGTGTTTCCAATATATCAGATACCCTCATTTTGCTCTCTTTGTAGAAAACGCCGATAGCAATGACAGCCATCGTTGTCCAGAAAGCACAGAAAGATGGTTCCAGATTCAATCCAAGTAATGTCACAAGAATAATGTTTGGAATCAATCCGAAAAGCCAGGAGCGTCTATCGGATCTTTTGAAGGAATAATACATCCCGGATGCGAGACAGATGAACCACACTGCGGAAAACATGGAAAAAGAATCGACAGGATTTATTCTGACCAGAACGGACGGAATGGACAGAAACACGGCAATCAGGAAAGGAAAAGTTCTGTCGTGGATCTGTCCTACTGCGACCGAATAAATGATTCCCCAGAATGCTGCCAAAAAAGGGCTACTTCCCGAGATCAGAAGATACACGATAATAATGAGGGGCATGAGCAACAGCCACCTTTCCTTAACGACAGTCCATAAATTAGGAAGTGATTCCCGCGGCAGTCCCACAAGCCCTCGCTTTCTTGCCTCGAAATGTACCATCGTACCGACTGCAAAAAAGTAAAGGAGTGCAGGCACAACGGCACATGCGGCAATCTTGATATAGGGTATTCCCAGAAATTCCGCCATGATAAATGCAGCCGCTCCCATAATAGGCGGCATCAGCTGCCCTCCCGTTGATGATGCCGCCTCAACGGCACCGGCAAATTGGGGTTCATATCCGACTCTCTTCATAAGGGGAATCGTAAAGGCCCCGGTGGTTACCGTATTGGCAATAGAGCTTCCGCTTATTGAGCCCATAAATCCGGAACTGATGACGGCAACCTTGGCGGGTCCTCCCGATGACCACCCTGCAATTGCCATGGCCATATCCATAAAAAGCTGTCCAAGACCAGTTTTGGAAATAAAGATGCCGAAGAGGACAAAGTGAAAGACAAAGGTCGCAACAACCCCGAGGGGAATCCCGAATATTCCCTCTGTTCCCAGAAACATGTGTTCAATAATCCGGGTGATCGAATACCCCCTGTGGGCAAAGAAATTAAGACCCGGGATGTGAAGGAAATAAGGGCCGAGATAGCAGTTAATTAAAACGAGAAACGAAATTATGGGGAGGGGAGGACCGATACTTCGACGAGCACCTTCCAGAACCAATAAGAATGCGAATGCACCGACAACGAGGTCGCTTTTGAGAGGAAGACCTGATCGAAAAACCAGGCTGTTGAATTCCAGAAATATATAAACCGATACGGCCGAGGCGAGAAGGGCGAAGAATACATCGAAATAGGGTATATCATCCCGGTCATAGCGGAACCCTGCTTTATTGATGATTGCGTAGGATGATTTAAGCCATTGAATGACAAAGAGCAGGGTGATGCTCAGGAAGACACCAAAAAGGAGAATACTCCAGAAGACGAGGGTTACATTCGGGTCTCGAAAGGCTGTTTCAAAATGGATGTATTGATATGCAAGCTTTGCGGCGTAAATGAGACTGCCAATCATTATTGTATAAATAGAAAAATCGAGATAGACAATATATCGATGTGTGAAATATTCTCGTCTTTTAAAATAGATAATAAACAAAAAACTGCCAATCGCAAAAGATGCCGACGCGGCAAACGAAAGTTCCAAGATTTCCCGGAAGAGGCTTGTAAAAACGGAGCTTCCTATGAGTCCGTAAATGCAATCATACACGAGATATCTTTTCGTTTCCGTTCCACTCTTTCTCATGGAATAGAACAAAAATACGAGGGGGAGAACAAATGAAAGATGGAACGCCCGGTGACGCCATTCCTGTAAAACACCAAATCCTGCCGTATAGATGTGGAAAATCGACAGGATCAATGTCATGATGAAGGCAAGTTTAATGGTAATGCCCGTAAGCTGACGAAACCGAAATTCAGGGTCATATTTTGCTATTTCTTCAAGACTCTCTGTAACAACTATGTCTGGGGTCTTAATTGTCATTTAAGCCTTTCTTTCGTCATTCATATCGTTAGTTTCCTTTGTGGTACATAAAACAAATTTTCCCCTTCAGACATGCATACTCAAAAAGAGTCATTTTTTTTATCAGCACTTGTAAGAGCGTATTCCCTGCAAGAGAAGGAAGCTTTACCGTCGGAGATTTACCTATTTTCAGTGTATTGTCATAGTCTTCATGAACCCACAACAGGAGTTCAGGCAGAACTCTTTCCATGTTGGAAATCCTAAAAAATTCACCTTCATTATGAAACTTTTCATTACCGGATAGGGCGGAGGGAAGACCGGTATTGCTTGAAGCAAAGGTCGTTTCATAGAGTATAATCCGAAAGTTCTCGTCTATCCTGAAAAATTCCCCCACGGGACACCTTTCGACCGAATGAATGTACCCTGCTTCAAATCGATCGTTCGGGTGAACAATCTGCATGAAAACAACGTTGCCCTCCCTGAGTGCTTTTATCTGGAGTGCATGCAGGGAGATGAGAAAACAGGGGGAGACAACGCCAAGAAATACGAGTATGATCCATCGTGCTTTCATAAAAACTGGGCACCGACGGCCGCGGTGCCCAGTTACCTCCTTTAGGTCATGTCGTGTTTCTGTTATTTAATCATGCCCTTTTCCCGGTAAAACTTCGCTGCCCCGGGGTGAAGCGGTATCGCCATACCATCCAGAGCGGTTTCAAGGGTGACATCTTTACCTTTGGCATGTGTCTGTGCCATGATTGCGGCTCCGCTTGGAGCTTCTGCATATTGATCACCTGTTTTCCGCAGGACGTGGGTACCCTTTTCCCAGAGAGCCTTTGTCAGTTCGTAAACAACGCTGCTCGGAACTCTGGCATCGACGACCCACTGTGCCATTGTGGTGATTGCGGGAATGTCCTTGTCAACTCCTTTGTACGTTCCTGCAGGGATAACGACCTTCGCATAAAATGGAAACATTGTCGTTACTTTTCTGATGAGATCTTCTTCCATGGGAACAAGGACAATGTCCGATGTTGTAGCCAGCTCCGTAATTGAAGATGTGGGCCATCCGGCTGTGATGAAGGCTACGTCAGCCTGTCTGTCTTTCAGTCTCTGGGAAGCACCTGCAAAACTGAGCCAGTCGACATTTCCAAAATCATCATATGTCAGACCGATACCTTTCAAAACATTGAGACAGTCGACTTCTGTTCCACTACCTCTGTCGCCGGGTACGAGTCTTTTTCCTTTTATATCCATTATGCTTGTAATACCGGCATCAGCTCTGGCGACGATCTGGATGGTCTCAGGGTAGAGAGAGGCAATTCCCCGCAGGTTCTTTATCGGCTTTCCTTCAAATTGAGCAGTACCGGTATATGCGGCATAGGCAACATTGTTCTGAACAAAGGCAGATTCGATCTCACCTTCTCCTATAAGATTACAATTGGCCACTGATGCATTTCCCGACTGGGCAGTAATTATGACATCGGGAAGCTTGGTGGATAGAGCCTGGGCCAGAGCACCACCGAGAGGATAATAGGTTCCCCCCGTACCACCGGTGGCTATGGCAAAGAATTTCTTTGCCGCAAATGAAGGCCCGGCAAATATCATTGATAAAGCTACCATTGCTACTATTAACAGTAGCATATACCTTTTTGTCAACATTGTGCTCTCTCCTTTCAGCCGTAAAAAATATATTGTTTAATGTTCCCTCTTTCTTAACTCAGGATCCCTTTTATTTCCCGTTTCCCTCCTTTCAAATTGGTTATACTATGAGCAACACCTTAAAAACTAAAACCATTTGACAGAAAAGGTAAAATATTTACCGATGATTGTCAATATTTTTTAGGGCTTCGACGGAGACCGGTATCGGATATATGAAAATGACGAGACCTGATTTTCCGGTAGACGGCATTTCTGGACTGTGGTTAACTTATGTATCGATACCCTTCGTGATATGGAGGGGACGATGTGATCGGTAATGCCACTATAACATTTTGAGCCGACTACTTGTATGAAGAAAATAAAGTCAAAAAAAATTCGAAACTCACGTCAGAACCAATACGTAACCAGATGGTGTGAAAAGCACGGATATATGATTGATATAACGGCATGTAAGGCACGAGCTCTCAAGCGGCCATACTGTCGCCGGTGTCTGAACGCGTGGAGACAGATTCCGTTGCCGTTTCCTCCCCTTGAAACAGAATAACCATCAGCAAAGTGTGATTGTTATAGTTTGCATTCATCCGGCCCAAATGAATCATCTTTGTCGCCAAGGGACGGGTAAGTATTTCCTCGCTTATTGCTGGAATGATAGCCGGGCAACTGTTGTTGCATAAGCAAATCAACTTTGCCGTATGAAGTGGAGACATTCTACTTCAAATCCAGCACGTCTCATATTTTTTTGACGGATCACTTGCGCTGAAGGGTTTTTGTATAAAAGCGGAGCAATCCTGATCCATAATCTTGGCAGCCGGATCTTATATACTATAGCAGCTTGAGAGGATTATGGGGACCTGAGGGTTTATCCTTCTCACGGGTTCAAAGGTTTCTTCACCATTCATGCCCGGCATAATCATATCGAGAATGATAACATCCGGAATTACGCCGCCCGGTATCAACCACAAAAAGCTTTATAGGCCACTGCATCGTCATGGGCCGACAAATCTCTCACCTTTTGTAATTAATTTTACTTATTCAGTTTTGTGATCTATCGTTTTCATTTTGGCTGTGAGGGGCTATAGTGTGAGGAACCAGTCATGGCTGAAATTCAGAGACCATTGGCTCGCTTAAAGTATTTTGAAAAACTGCCGAAACTATACTGTATATTTAATGTGGGGGTGTTGTGTAATGTCAAATGCTGCGAATGTTGCCCTTACGGCACTCAGATCATTCGTCAGAAAATTGGATGTTACCGCCAATAATATTGCCAACGTGAATACGGAAGGTTTTAAGAAGAGCCAAACAGTTCTTCAGGAGGCATATCCGTCAGGTGTCAAGGTATCCATAAGTCAGGTCGAAACACCGGGTATGCCCTTGCCTGCCGACGAGAGTCATCCTGATAGTAAGGAAACATCCAATGTGGTTCTGGAAGATGAACTTGCCGACCTGATTGTCACTCAGCACATGTACGATGCCAATCTCGCAACGATCCGGACGGAAGAGGAAATGCAGGGGACAGTGCTCGATCTCATTGTATGACAAATCTCAATAATAGGTATTCATAGTAGATAATTGATTTATTTGTGGAAACACGGCGTGTCGAGTGATGACATATCGTGTCTTCGAAAAAAACTTTCCAAGATTACATGCTTCTCATGATTTCCGCCTTTAATTGTTCGTTTGTCATCGGAACATTTTACACCTCTTTGCAGTTCACGATAAATCGTGCATATTCCCCTGTGATCAGGGGCTGACGTATCACATATTCTCAGAGTATCGCACGAACTATCATCAATCAGTGCAATCTCCTCATCCCCTTGAAAATCCGTATGATTAGATCCGGCTATGAAAATACTTTGCCCTTGTTAAAGATGGAGAAATTGTATATGTTGAGCCCAGCTTATTTCTTATTTTCAATTTGTGGTGTTCAGAGCTTGACGTACAACGTATAATTGAATACAGGATCTGATCTCACGCCAACTTTGTGCCAAGAGATTTCCATAAGAGGGGACTTTGAGGTGACATAACCGGATAATCTCATGTCCGGAATGATAACGGGATTATCTTCCGCCGCAGATCGTAAGAAACATTTCAATGTCGAAAAGAGGAGGGATGGGAGGTTTACACATACATGGGAGGATCAGGAGAAGTACGAAATAACCAAAAAAGGAAATTGATCGCCATATTGCTGTTTTCCATCATTGTAATAATGGGAATCATTGCAATCCATGTTTATCTGGAATACAGAAAGACTCATATAACAACGGATGATGCCTTTGTTGATGGCCGGATTCATGTGATAGCATCAAAGGTACCCGGCACGGTTAAGGCCATTTATGTCCGCGATAATGAGTTTGTCGAAAAGGACAAGCTTCTTGCGGAAATTGACGATCGAGATTATGCCGTGAGAGTTGAACAGGCAGAATCGACTTTGGATGCCGAAAAGGCGAAGCTTGAGGAACTTTCGACAACGGTGGATGTGGCAGCGAAGAGACTGTCTGAGTTGCGTTTCGGGATAGAATCGGCTGCGGCACAGCTAAGACTCCAGGAGGCAAATTTTAAACAAGCCGAACAGGATCTAACCCGTGCCCGGAGGCTCTTTACAAAGCATATTATGCCTGAAGAACAGTTCGAAAAGACACAAACCGGTTATGACATCGCGGTGGCGAGATTCGAGGCATCGAAAGACCAACTGCGGCAGGCAGAGGCGTCTCGTGAAACGCAAGAAGCTGTTATTATTCAGGCAAAGTCGGCTTTTCAATCCCAGAAATCGAAGATAAAACAAAAGGAAGCGATACTCAGGGCAGAAAAGCTACAAAGAAGTTATACGAAAATCTACGCACCCTCAGAGGGTTATCTCACAAAAAAGACCGTTGAAATCGGGAATCAGATCCAGGCAGGACAACCACTCATGGCGGTTGTTCCTCTCAATGATATATGGATAAAGGCAAACTATAAGGAAACCCAGCTTGAACATGTCAAGCCAGGACAGGACGTGAAAATAAAAGTAGATACATATCCGGGAAAAGAATTTTTCGGTAGAGTCGAGAGCATTATGGCGGGTACAGGCTCTGTCTTTTCTCTCTTCCCGCCGGAGAATGCCACGGGAAATTATGTAAAGGTCGTACAGCGTATACCCGTTAAGATTATACTCAAAGAAGGGACCGATCCCGACCATATTTTCAGAATCGGCATGTCTGTTGTTCCTACCATAATTATCAAATAATAAAGGGTTGTAAACGTTACGATGCCGACAAATGTCAATAAGTGGATTATTGCATTAACCGTCATGCTTCCCACGCTCATGGTTATTGTAGACACCTCCGTGGTAAACGTTTCTCTCGATCACATCCGGGGAAGCCTCTCGGCCGGTATTGATGAAGCAACCTGGTCGATTACATCGTACCTTGCAGCCAACGCAATCATTATTCCCATGACCGGCTGGCTCAGCAGGCTCTTCGGCAGGAAACAGTATCTCATTTTTTCCGTTGGCCTTTTTACCCTGAGTTCACTCTTTTGCGGTCTTGCCTGGAATATACAGAGTCTGGTTTTTTTCAGGGTCCTTCAGGGTCTTGCCGGCGGGTCATTACAGCCGATGTCTCAGTCGATACTCCTCGAAACCTTTCCCCCTCGTCAGCATGGTATGGCGATGGCAATCTTCGGCGCGGGCGTCATGTTCGGACCAATCATCGGTCCCGTCATGGGTGGATGGATTACCGACAACTGGACGTGGCACTGGATATTCTACATCAATATTCCTATCGGTATCATCTCAATCTTGATGACGCTTTTGTTTATTGTGGATCCCCACTATATAAAAGGGTCGAAAATGAAGATTGATTACTGGGGACTGATTTTTCTTGCTGTCGGTGTGGGATGTCTCCAGATGATTTTAGATAGAGGACGCAGGTTGGACTGGTTTTCGTCTGAAACGATCATATGGTTGAGTATCATGTCAGTTGCAGCTCTCATACTCTTTGTTATTATAGAAATATTTGCAGAATATCCCATCGTCAACTTTAAGGCTTTTAAGAACTATTCATTCAGCATCGGAAATGTTGTTGCCTTTTTCGTCATGTTTAACCTTTTCGGAAGCATCGTTCTTCTACCAATTTACCTTCAGACATTAATGGGCTATACAGCAACCCTTGCCGGGTTGGTACTCGCACCGGGCGGCATAGCGAGCCTTTTTGCCATGGCTATTGCCGGGATTCTTATATCGCGAATAAATCCGAAGATTATCATAGCTGCGGGAATCATCATGGTTTCCTATTCAACCTATCTCATGTCGGCATTCAATCGCTCTGCAGATTTTGTGACGATTTTGGAACCTCGGATTTACATGGGTATCGGTATGGGATTTGTCATGGTTCCTCTCTTTACCCTGACTCTTTCTCATATCAGGAAAGAGGAGATGGGCAATGCTACCTCTATTTTTAATCTCGTGAGAAATCTCGGTGGGAGCTTTGTCGTCGCTTTCTCCACAACACTTCTGACCAGAAGGGCGCAGTTTCATCAATCCCGCCTTATTGATCATCTCACGCCGTTTGATATGAATTATATGTGGAGTAGTCACCAGACAGCACGAGTTTTGGATTATCAAGGTTTCGAACCGGCATTCACCAATAAAGGCGGGCTTGTTGTTATCTACAAGAAATTGTTACTCGAAGCTTCCATGATGTCATTCAATGACGTTTTTTATGTTATGTCAGTGATGCTGATTATCATGTTGCCTCTCGTTGTGTGCATGAGATATATACGTTACAAATCCTCCGGGAGCCAATAGCACTTTAATTTTTTTCTTATTTGTTACGCATGAGCGTACCGTGGATCAAAGTATGCGGATTTCCATCCTTGGGTATGCTGAAAATTCAAGTACACATCACGAAAATGCCGGTGTGCGGAGTTCTTCATCTATTGTATCTGCGTCGACGGCATTGTATTGCACAAGCCTTTTAAGGTGTGCAAAACTTTCTTCATCCATGGTTGAAAATGCAATTGCTGTTTCCTGTGCTTCCGTTCTCAGGATTTTTCCTTGAAGTGTTATGTGAATATCCGTATCCAGGTTTATTATGACCAGACACTCTCCATCTTTTTGAAAACGATCATCCGCAGTGCACAGTATGCCGGTCAAACTTATATTTAAGGTCTGTACACTTACTTTTTTCCCCCCGATCGAAATGCTTACATCAAACGTAACGGGCACCCTTGTACGTTTCCTTCGTTCTTTGCTCATCATGTGACCTTTCAAAGTGATAAAATTGCCTGAAGATATCGGCTTCATACTGAAGAGTTGAGATGTTGATAATCAACAGGCCAAGTTTTGTTCAATCATAGATGCTTTATGATTTGATAATAGTTGATTCTGAAATCATATAGAATATCGGCACAACAGATGGTGCGCTAAAGACGAAATCGTCGATTAACGGAAAAAACGTTAACTCAAGAGATATTACGTGCCGGTATTCAAGCTCTGACTGATGATCTGCCCCGCTTGCAGAGTGCGCACCGTTCCCTCTTCGATAGCTTCGGCGGCGCGATAGAATTCCAACAGTCCCAGGTGCTCGAGGCGGGGTGTAATGATGATATCAGGCGGATCGCCTGCCATTCGACTGCGAGTGATACGATCCTGCATGATGTTGAGGGAGTTGGCCAGCACGTCGAAAAGGCCGGGAGCGTCGTCTTCACTCCGCCAAACCTGGGAGAGCATAGTATCGACGCTGTTTTTTAAACTGCTCTTCAAGCGCGTTGCCAGTGTGCCCGATTCTTGATCGATACCGAGGACCTTCGGGGTGCCTCTGTTTTTTGCCGTACCTGCCGGGTAATGTTTTCCCACAATTCCACCGTTCAAGTTGACAGCAATAACGATGTCGGCGCCCATGGCCCTGCAAATTGAAACGGGCACAGGATTTATCAGACCGCCGTCAACAAGCCATCTGTTATCGATTCGAACGGGCGTGAATATGCCCGGCAGGGAAATTGAAGCGCGAATGGCATCCAGGAGGGAACCCGATCTTAACCAGATTTCCCGGCCTGTGTTTAAATCGGTTGCAACAGCAGCAAAGGGGATGGGTAGCAGTTCAATTGTTGCATCTCCAACACGATCACGGAAAAAGTTCATGAGGCGTTCGCCTGCTATCAATCCACCGCTTGACAAATTGAGATCAAAAAAGCCGATAACGTCTTTTCTGCGTAAGTTTCGTAACCATGTCTCCAGATCATCGAGGTGGCCGGCTGCATATGCTCCACCTACCAGGGCACCGATGGAACAACCGCTGATAATATCGGGATGTATCCCCATGTCGCGAAGTGCTTTAATAACGCCGATATGTGCCCACCCGCGAGCAGATCCACTGCCGAGTGCAAGGCCAACCTTGAGTGATGTCATGCAGTGTGCCTCCCGGAGTTCATACAGGATGGTTCACGATATGATTGAAGGCGGTATAGTAACTGCTCGATCATTTATTTGTCTTCCTGGGTCGTTACTGATTGAATAGTAAAGAAAAGAGGGTTTCGTGTCAAGGACGAGGAGCCCGTGGCTGGATTTTTCCGAGGCATTTTTATCGGGCAACACCACATCGGCGCGTGAGCCTCCGCAGTGGTGTTGCCCTGATGTACTATTTTACACCGGTAATTTTGTAGGGAAGTTCTACGTTTTCCGGCCAGTCTGCTGGATATCGCTGTCCGGACTCTTCGCCCCGTTTCGCCTTCCTTTCCGCCAGTCCCTTCCGCTTAAAATCTTCCCTGGGTTTTTTTGGTATCCTACCGTTAAGGATCGACTCGGATCTAAGGCGGCGCCCGATCGTTTTCTCCCACATTCTTCCCAAGCGGAGCACCCTGTCGACATCGATACCCGTCTCAATACCCATTTCATCCATCATTACCAGCATGTCTTCGAGACTCCCAAGCCCTACAATATTGGGGTCCTGGTAATAATATTCTCCTGTTCCTCTAACAGGAATCCGGTCGATGAAGTTCGTTGGTTGACCCCCGATGCCGCCGAGCACTCCTTCATGAATATCGACTCCAGCGTGGAGCGCCGCCAGGACATTTGCCGGTCCCCATCCTCTCGTAACATGAAAATGCGCCACATGGAGATCCGTATTGGGAAGTTCGTCGAGAATCATAGAAAAATACCGATAGACTTGATCAGGTGGGGCAGAGCCATCATGGTCGGCATGTTCGATATCATCCGCACCAATGGCAAGCCATCGTTGTGTAAATTCAAGGGCGTCTTCGAATTTCGTCGGTCCCGAGATAGGGCTTCCCCAGATGGTGCTCACCGTCCCGAAAACTTTGATGTTCACATCATGACATTTATCGATACAGCGCTTCGCTTCTTCCCAATATTCAGGCAGGGTAGTCCCGGAATTGGCAAAATGGTGTTCCTCATCAGTGGATACCATCATGCCGATACGATCCGGTCCCCATCCTTCCTTTCGACCTGCGACTGCTCTGTCAACGCCACTCTCTCGTATGGCCACAGCAGTAATTTCAATGTCATCGAAGTTTATTCCCGCCCGGGAAAGACGCCTGCTGTTACGGATACGAGTGAGGAGTTCTTCGGCATCCCTGAACTGGGGCATAAACGCCGGATTTCCCAGATTGGTAATCTCCAATCTTTTAAAACCCGCTAATATGGATTCCTCGACATAGTAAACTTTCGCATCGGTCGGTATGAAATGTTCTTCGTGTTGCAGACCCTCCCGAATCGATATGTCAGCTAATCGTACTTTCTTCGGAAAACTTAATTGATATTTATCGCCCATACATCACTCCTTCTTATTTTTTTCCTCTCAGGTATTTCAACTCATACGACACATACGGTTTTATCACGTACCCTTGAATAACGGTTTTCGCTTTTCTGCGAATGCTGACAGCGCTTCCAGGCGGTCTTCAGTCGGAATGGTAATTTCATAGGCCTTCGATTCGAGGGGGAGAGCAACACCGAGACTGCTCTCAGACCCATAATTAATGGCAAATTTGGCCTGCTGAACACCGATAGGTCCGTTCTTTGCGATCTCTCCCGCCAGTTCCATGGCTGCATCCATAAGTTGTGCCGGATCCACCACTCGACTTACCAGACCGATTTCCAGGGCCGTCCGGGCACCAAATCGCCGGGCCGTGTATATCAATTCTTTTGCCTTCGCTACACCAACAATACGGGGCAACCGCTGCGTACCGCCACCACCCGGAATAATCCCCAGACTGGTTTCGGTGAGACCCATCAAGACATTTGAGGATGCAATCCTGAGATCGCAGGCCATGGCCAGTTCCGTTCCCCCTCCAAAAGCATACCCGTTAATGGCAGCAATAACCGGAACCCGTGCGTTTTCCACGGCAATCATGGTTCCGCGAACCGTTGTGATAAAACGTCGTACCTGATCATCGGAGAGTTTTCTCCGCTCGGCCAGGTCGGCTCCTGCCGAAAAAGATGCCTTCTTGCCCTCCGGCGGATTGGCACCAGTTATTATGATAACACGAATGCTCATATCAAAATTCGATTCCTTAATGACCGTCCCCAACGTTTCAATCATATCGAAGTTCATACAGTTCATTGCTTCCGGTCGATTTAACGTAAGAATCAATATTCCCTCTTCTGTTTTTTCCTGCAGTACTACAGCCGACATCGTAATTTCTCCTTCTTACATATAGTTCATAGTCGCTCGGTTTAATTTCGTCACTTCAGTTCCGGTGCTCTTTTCATCAGATCAATCACGATACTAGAATTTGAAATTTCCAAAGTGTGATTCCGGAATGGGCTTTAAAAGTGTAACCTCGAAAGCCGTCGACAGGTAATCACGTGTCTCCTTCAAAGGAAGCGTACCATCCTGATACAGCCGGGCTTCCATATAGAACGGGTGTCCTTCCACTTCATACTTATCGATCATTTTTTGTTTATACGCCTCGATTTCCTCTTCATCCATTTCTTCTCCTCGTTTCTTTGCGTTTATCCGTGCCAGTGTGGTCAAGATATTCCCCGCCGTCTGTCCCGACAACACGGTTGTCCTGGCGCGCATGGTCGAGAAGATAAAATTCGGATCAAAGGTCCGTCCACACATTCCGAAATTTGCAGCACCATGGTCAGGACCGATTACCCATTGGATCTTGGGTACGTCAGCGCATGCGGCGACTCTCACCATGCCGGAGCCATACTTGCCAATACCGCCGTATTCTTCCTGCGTGCCGACCATATATCCCGGAGAATTCTGTATATAGAGAATCGGAATTTTTTCGGTGCAGCATCTGATGACCCATTCGATTGCCTTCCTCGCAGCGTCAATATAGATGACACCGTTGTTATTAGCTGCCACGACTCCCACGGGAATCCCCCGGAGAAACATCTTACCACACACAATGTTGTCACCCCGGCCGGGGTTGTAATTACGCTTGTATTCGCTGAAGTAGCTATCGTCGGCGATACAGTTGATGACCTCCCGAACGTTTACCCCTCTGTATGTATCCTTCGGCAAGACCTCATAGAGACGTGCATCAGAGACTCTGGGCTCCTTGATCTCACGCCGTTCGATATACAGCTTCTGTTTCGGATCATGAGATAACAGCTCTCTCAATTTTTCTATACCTTCATCCTGTGATGTGACAAAATGATCTGCCCCGCCGGATATACCCGTATGAACTCGGGCGCCTCCCAGGGTCTCCATATCGACCACCTCACCGATAGCCGATTTCACCATGGGTGGTCCTGCCAGAAATGAATACGACATCTTGTCGATCATGATAGACTCACAGGCAAGATAGACAATATAGGCGCCACCGGCGGTATTACCCCCGGTGCTGAGAGTATACTGTTTGAGCCCTTTGGCGGACATCCTGCACATGTTATAGAAAAAATGGCCGAATTGATTCCTTCCGGGAAAAATCCTGTCCTGCATCGGCAGAAAACCACCGGCCGAATCGGCGATATAAACACAGGGAATCCCGCATTGATCGGCAATCTCCTGGGCACGAAGGTGTTTTTTGCAATTAATCGGGTAGTATGCCCCCGCCTTCACCCGGCTGTCATTGGCGATCACCATCACCCAGTTGCCATGAACCTTGCCGATGCCTGTGGCCAACCCTGCACTGGGGACATCTTCTGTCGGTTCATCGACAACATCATAATTCATGCCAAACCCGGCACCTCTGCTCAGCTCGTAAAACGTGGTATCCTGATCGATGAGCTGTTTGATAAGCTGACGTACCGGTTTTTTCCCCTGTTTTGCAAGGCGATCGATCTGGGCCTGTCCACCGGGATTGTAAGCTTTCTCCCACAATGCGTATGTTTTTTCTTCCTCGGCAAGCCAGTGTTCCCGGTTTTCCTTATATTGTCTTTCTCGTTTCTGTTGCCGTGATTCCTTCTTTCCAGATCCTCCGGACATCATGATACCTCCTTTTTTAAAAAGTAATTTAAATTCTTATACTTAAAAACATAACGAATAATCAATTTGATTCAGCTGTTATTCCTGTCTCTTTCCACAGAACAATTTCATAACAAAGGACAGGATCTGCTCTCCCTGCTGATTTTTAACAACGTTTTGAATTGTAAGTATTCCCCTGTTTTTACCTTTGTCAGTTATTTCAAGGACCTCAACCTCAGTGTGAATCGTATCACCAATCCTGTTCGGCCCCGTAAAACGAACCTCGTCCATACCGTAAAAAGCAATAAACGACTTGGGAAGATAACTCGAATAGGGTCCCAGCAGAAAAGGTAGGGACAGGCCGACACTTAATGTTAGCATCCCGTGGGTGATTCTTCCTTTGAAGGGTGTCTTTGCGGCATATTCCACATCCACATGCAATGGATGCCAGTCACCGGTAATACCGGCAAAATTTATTACGTCGGTCTCGGTAATGGTTCTTGCCGGAGATATGAATCTTTCACCGACGGTATAATCTTCGAGATATTCGTAATCTTTTCCCATTCTCTCTTCCTCCTTAATTTTTTATGCTTTTGCGTTGAGGACAATCATATTGGTTGCCGAGCCATTCGTAATGTAGCTTTTGGTCCCGTCAACGGCATAATACTCCTTTTGCCTCATTGCAACAGTCTGGATACTGATGCCATCCGATTCTACATTGGGCTCGGTCAAACCCGAGCCCTCAATTGGCTCGCTCTTGGGCTAACGTCCATCTTTTCCCCTCTAAGTTCATAGCGACTCTCATTATACGGGCTCAGGTAATAATTCACCTAACCCGGTTCCTTCAAACCAAGGGTTACCCTCGTCTCATCCGGGGTTGCCGGATCAATACTCCGTTCGTTGATACTGGATCCCATCTTAACTATCCGTTCTGCATTTCTCGCAATCTGAGTACGCAAATTATATGCCGTTTTTATGAATTAAAACGTTGGTTGCAGCGTGACCATAGGCTTGATACATATAAAAAGTATACGTAATTAAACGATCAGTATCTCATGTAAGATTTTTCGTTTTATAGCCTACAGTATTAATTACAATTTCAACACAGAAAGTTATGGTCAATACCCATTACTGACAATTCCCGGGAAATAGATATTTTTTCACTGTGATTGATATATGCAGAATTATTTTGACGAATGAGTGCTGTAAAAGCTTGTAGGGTAGGGTTCCTGCTCGTTTAACTGGATTAATTTAACCCACGAAATGAGAGAAATCGGAATCCCGGGAGCATGAAGTCTGAATAATCACGTAATATAAATAACATAATGGGCATGGATTAATTCAGACCGGCAACTGGATTAAACTGGATTAAGTTGATCCACCTATTGTGATCGGAGAATTCTTCGTAATCGCTGTCTGGTAATGCCTAATATGCTTGCCGCCTTTGATTTATTATTCTTACTTCGGGATAGTATGTTCTCTACGTAAAGTTTAATCAACGTATCCAGTGACATGGGATCAAGGTTGTGTATATTTGCCGTCTCTGGTCTCCCGTGATTGTTGACAATCTCCAATGGCAAGTCAGACGGGGTAATTATTTCATCATCGCTCAGTAAAACTGTTCTTTCAATGATGTTTCTCAATTCTCTTATATTGCCGGGCCAATCGTAATCCAGTAAAATCCGTAAGGCTTCATCATCACACCTCCGTGCGGTTTTGTTTAATGTTATTCTGTAATTTGCAATCAATCGTTCAACCAACAGAGGTATGTCATCTTTTCTTTCACACAACGGGGGTAGATGAATGGAAATCACATTAAGTCGATAATATAAATCCTCCCTGAAATTCCCCTTAGATACTTCTTCCAATAAATCTTTATTGGTAGCGGTGATAATTCTTACATCAACGTCAATATCTTCAGTACCGCCCACTCTCTGAAAATTTCTCTCTTCGAGAAATCTTAACAACCTCACTTGGGTTTTGTGACTGATTTCTCCGATCTCATCAAGGAAGAGCGTTCCCTTATCGGCAAGTTCGAAGAATCCCTTCTTTTGTTTAATCGCACCGGTAAAAGCCCCTTTTTCATGACCAAAGAGTTCGCTCTCGAGGACTCCTTCCGATAATGCCGCACAATTGACCGTGATGAAGGGGTCATTTAAACGCGGCCCATTATAATGAATGGCATTGGCAAAAAGTTCTTTACCGGTACCACTTTCTCCCGAGATTAGTACCGTCGATTTATCGTTTACTGCTATACGTTTCGCTAATCTGATGATTTCTTTCATATCGGAATTCCGGGTTAGAATCTTTTCAAAACTATACCGTTCCTTTTTCTTAGACTTGATTTCATTCACTTCGACCATAGCCCTTTGAGATTCCAGACATCGTGCAATAGCAAATTTCAACTCTTCGATATCAAAAGGTTTTGCAATGTAGTCATAGGCGCCAAGCTTTATCGCTTCAACAGCCCCCCTGATCCCGCTATATGCAGTCATCATAATAACCGGACAGTGCAGATCTATCTCTCTGATTTTCCTCAGAAGTTGCATTCCATCGATATCCGGCAATTTTACGTCGAGCAAAACTAAATCGGGGTTGTTCTTTTCAAAGAAAGCCAGGGCACCTTTGCCATTTTTTGCCGTTAGTGCATGGTACTCGTTTCCGGATAATGCTCTCTCAAGAGAGCTCAGGAGTAATTTTTCATCATCCACGATTAAGATTGTCGGTTTCATAATTAATATCCTACTATAAGTAACAATACAGAGGGTGTTGTTACCTGTATTTCCTTCGAGAAATTACCATGTATGCATAGTGGTACAGCAAATTCTGTTCCTCTTAGGGAAAACCTAAGCAAAAATCGGAAGTTTGATGCTGAAGATGGTCCCGTTATTTTTATGACTTTCCACCTCAATCATTCCGTTATGATCCTGTATAATCTTGTGTGACACCGCTAATCCCAGACCGGTACCCACATTTTTTGTGGTAAAGAAAGGATCAAAAATTTTATCAATGATGTCCGGGGAAATACCGATACCATTATCCTTAAATTTCATGAGCATCCACTTTTTTTGACCGTCCGCTTCCACGACCCTCTCTGTGCTGACTGTGATTTCCCCCCTCCTGTTGATCGATTCAATCGCATTGATAAGTAAGTTTAAGATTACCTGCCGCAATCTGTTGGGATCTGCCCCTGTATGTCCGATATCGCCACTCAATGTGGTTTTTAGCGTAATACCCTTTTTTTTCGCCTCTTTTTCTATGAGTGGTATAGTCGTCAGAAGTAATTCATTAATATCTACAGTTTCGATTTGAAGGGGAAGAGGCTTGGCCAGATTCAAGATCTGTCTTATCAGTTTCTCGACTCTGTCAATCTCCTGCATGATGTTCTGAAGGTCGTCTCTGGCGAAATTATGTTCAGACAATTCGTTCTCAAGATTCTGTACGGTTGTATAAATACTTGCAAGAGGATTTCTGACCTCGTGCGCTATTCCTGATACTATCCGGCCCAGAGCTGCGAATTTCTCAGCCCGTGACAAATAATCATCTATCTTCTTTTTTTCAGTTAAATCGTTAACTAATGTTACGGCACCCAATACCTCCTCATTTTCATCTAAAATGATAAAGGCAGTCAATTCAAGTATTAATTTCTTGTCATCGTTTCTATGATAATCAATTTCAAACTGATTGATGTTGTTCTTTTTTTTCAACTCATGGAATATTCTTATTCTTTCTTTCTCTTCAAGTTGAAGCAACCGGTCTATTCGTATTTCTTTTGCTTTTTCCTGACTTATTTTTAAAATTTCTTCCGCCTTGGGATTGAGATGGTAAACACGTCCCTTAAGATCACTGACAACCACACCATTGACTGAACATTTAATAATATTTTCTGACAGAAGTTTCTCATCATTCACCGCTTTATAAAGTCTTGCATTCTCGATAATGATCGCAGCCTGGTTCGCAAATATGGCCAGCGATTCGACGTCATCCCTGGTAATCTTCATTCGTGTTCGGTATCTATCAACACCTATTATGCCGATAACTTTTCCTTTTAATTTAAGCGGAACATGGAGAACTGATTTTCTTTCCTGATATTTATTTATGATTGTATCAATCTCTGTCATGTTAGATGCATTTTCCGTATCCTCTACAAAGAGTGGTTCACCCCGTTGGATGACTTTTGTTTCATAACAATCATGTCTGTCAAGATACAAGGGCTTATTCCATGCCCGTTTTTCCCCGCGTGGTGTAAACCCTTTGATGCACTTACATTCCAGTTTTGTTTCATCCTTGTCGAGAAGCATAACAATGGCTCTGTCAAAATTGAGACCATTCATGGCACGATCAACGATGTTGTTTAAAACTTCATCGAGATCGGGAGACTGTGTGAGTAATGAGCTGATTTCATAAACATGGTTCAATAAGTTGTTCTTCACATATAGCTTCTCTGTTAATATACGATTTTGATTTGCATAATCTTGAGTAGTTGTGTCCATGTATTACTCCTATCATCCACGATGCTTCATGATGGTGATATAAACATAATTATGGAAATGCAAAAAAGGTAAAAACCTTTCGTTCGATATGACCGTAATTTAACAATTGTGCAAGGGAAAAAACGTAATATAATGTTTTACATCATCATACAATGTTAGATATTATACGTCATAATGTGACATGGTTTGGTATTACTTTTTTAAACCTTTCCGGTAGATCATTTTACAAGGTGAATAATGAAACATGACAAGCTCATATAAAAAATCTGAAAGTAATTCTGGGAACAGACATTCACAAACCTCGAGCGTGAACTGTGCGCGGTGCTCGCACTTTTATATTACTCATGAACCGTTGTTTCCTTATGGATGCCGAGCCATGGGCTTTAAATCCCGTCAATTACCATCCACCGTTACATGGAGCAGCTCCGGCATTGAATGCCAGTTATTCACACCCAAAGAGGAACGGTGAAATGATAAAGACAGAGAAAATGATATGGAAGCGTATCAAGAAAATACATTCTCATGATCCGACAACTTTACACTATTACCCGGATACTATATGAAGTCGTCAGCAAATCTTTATCGGGGAGTGATTAAGTTAGTATGCGAGTCATGACCTTTAATATTCGCTTCGAAAACGACCGGGATGGGCCTAATGCGTGGTCACTCCGGCGTGAAATGGTAATCGATAGTATCAAACAATATTCGCCTTCCATACTTGGAACTCAGGAGGGCACGTGTTCACAGCTCGATTATCTTCAGGATCATCTCCCTGATTATTATTTTCATACTCCCCAGCGAGTATTTGATGATACGTGTCAGTACCCGACACTCTTTGTTCGCAAGGATGAATTTGAGGTGGCAGGAGGTGCAGAATTCTGGCTTTCGAAAACCCCTGAAGTGCATCGAAGCATGGATTGGGATAGTGCTTTTCCGAGACTGATCAGCTATGCAAAACTGAGAACAGTAACAACAAACCGGGTACTATGTGTTGCTGTTACGCATCTGGACCATATCGGTAACCGGGCTCGTTACGAACAGGGGAAAATTATTGCTGCCTGGCTTCAACGTGAGTCAGGTCCAATAGTTATTATGGGAGATTTCAACGACAGTCCCGACTCTACGGTACATCAGGTATTGATAGCACCGAAAACGGGTCTCCGGGATACCTGGCAGATTTTGGGGCATAAAGAAGATGATAACAGCTTCACATATCATGGATTCCAGGGAATTCCTCAAAAAACCCGAATGGACTGGATCTTAATCAGTTCTCATTTTCGAGTTACAGAAGGGCATATCATAGTGGATCATAGTGCCGGTCGGTACCCTTCGGATCATTTTCCATACATGGCAACGCTTGAGTGGACGTCAGTACATAAGAGCGGAAAAACCTGAATAGTTGTCATTGGATGCTTCCGAAGGAAGGGTTATTAACGAGTGCAGTCATATGACGGTTACGGCATCCATGAAGGCCACGTCTTATTATTACACTGAACAAAATCATAATGAGACTTTTTGAACGCAACTACAGGGTAACACCGGAACAAAAAGAAAAAGGAAGAGCAATTGCCTTACATCATGGCCTCCCTCGTGTTCTGAGAGATTTACCGGCGGGAACTCATTCATATGAACGAAGGTTCACCGTCAATCGAACAATGGGCTACAAAACAGTCTATGACAGTATCGATGTCTACAAAGTAATGATACGGGAAAAGGAAAAGCTGGAAAAAAAGTGTCGAGAATCGGGAATTGTTCCCGTCTTTCAAGGGGACTATATCAGCCTTGAATCATTTCCCCGGAGGAATATTATTCAAGAAGAAGTGATCTGTAGAGGATTTCGCAATGGGGTGAAAACAATAGAAAAGAAGGCTTTTTTTGATATCCTCGATTATCTTTCACAATAAAAGCAGTCGCGTCAATACAATCAAATGATTACTTCTTTATTCCTGTCAACAGTTGAATAATGGGTTTGTCCGGTTCGGAGAAATCAAAATTGACCAGTTCCGAGGGTACTACCCATTTTATTGTTTCATGATCCAGGACGTTCAATTCACCCGAAATATGGTATGCCCTGAACGCCATCAGCCGTATGGATGTATGACGGTAGTGACAATCACTTGATCCTAAGAATTCTCCAATCTCAGTCTCTATACCGAACTCTTCCCGAAGTTCTCTTCGCAGACACTCTTCTGGAGTTTCATGAGATTCCAGCTTGCCGCCAGGCAGTTCCCATTTGTACTGCTGGTGGTCTCCTCTGCGTCGCTGGGCTATCAAAATTTTCCCGTCTTTTTCCATTACGGCAGCGGTCACAATCTGCATCTGTTAACCCCATGTTTTATGTGATTGTGCTTACAGCAGTATATGCGGTTACTATCAGGCTGATACACGCAAAGGAATAATCATGCTTCAACAACGTAAGCTCTCGAAAACGTCGGACGTGAAAAAGTAAAAACTCAATAATAGCTGACAATGTTAATCAATGAGCCAGCTCCCTCTTTGACGTTTTAAAGTCCCTTGAAACAGCACCAACCCACGAGTCGTCATTCTCACGTCTTTGCCTGCATTTAAGGGACAGAAAAAGGGAGGCCATAGAGAATCCGCGGTTCAAACTTTTTTCGATTACTCTCAGGTCTACCATTCTCATCTATGAACTCCATACAAGATCATGTCTTCGTTTCGAAAAGTGACATACATTGCCGACTGACAGATACGACATACGATTGTCACGTATGAGACGGTGCCAACATTCCCGCATGACGGGGATATCGGCACTATCCGACTTGACACACTTTAACCGACAGGTTCAAAATAGGCAATATCATAAATAGTGGCGTTTTTGTCCTGACTCCATTTTGCCCTTACCCGTGTGCCGACAGCTACCTTCTTTTTGACCTCTTCGACATCAGTCATCTCGATCCCACCGATAAAGTGGCTGAAACCGCAATCGGTCCCGTCGAGCAGGATCAACGCCATGATATACGGCGGCTCCTTAATCTGTCCGTAATATCTGTTTTTCACGAGCGTCCATGACGTCACCGTTCCTTCCTGGCCAACCTCAATCCACTCTGTCATCGCCCCGAAGCAGCCGGGGCAAAATGGCCTTGCCGGAGCTAGGACCTTGCAGCACTGCGTACATTTCGTGCCGTAAATCTTTTCATCCTTTAATCCATCAAAAAATCGGGTCCATACCGGGCCCAACGACCATCTATATGGTAACGAAACGTCGTTCCGTATGGTTCGATACTCTTTCGACATATCATCGTCCTCCCTTATCCGTAATCGCATCGCTCGACAAATCATTTCACGGGCTCAAAGTAGTCAATATCAAGGATTCCCCCCTTCTTCTCCTTACTCCACACGGTCCTTACGCGACTGCCCAGTTTTACTCTCGTCCGTACCGTCTCAAAATCTTTAAGATCAAATCCCCCGATGCGGTGAGTGAATCCCGTGTCACTGCCGTCCAGACGAATCTGTGCCGATACAAAAGGAATCTCGAGTTGCTGCCCGTAAAACGGCATGTTGATCAGGGCCCAGGTCTCGACAACACCTTCCTGCGCAACCTCAACCCATTCATCCATTTCTTCAAAACACCGCGGGCAGAATGTCCTCGGGGGAACAAAAACCCTTCCGCACTTCCTGCATTTTGTTCCCAGTATCTTTTCCTCCTTCAAGGTATCGTAGAACGTGGTCCACGTGCGGCCAACCGCCAACTCATAGGGAACGACCACTTCAGCCTTGAATTCTCTCGGTTCTTCTTTCGCCATTATTCAATCCTCCTTCGTGTACAATCGCTTTATGTCACGGCATTCTTACAGCTCAGACGATACAATAGTAATACCATTAAACTGATCGGTTCCCCCCATTGCGTGGGACAGGGCAAGCTTTGCACCCTCAACCTGGCGATCACCTGCTTTGCCCGTCACTTGGAGCACAGATTCAGCTAACCGTATGAGACCCGTCGCACCGATAGGATTGGTACACAAGGTACCGCCCGAGGGATCACAGGGAAGCTTGCCCCCCTTCTTGAACGTGCCTTTCAACACATAGTCGGGACCCTCTCCCCGAGGACAGAATCCGAAACACTCATAAAAAATCATTTCCTGATACGTAAACGGATTGTATACCTCCGCGACATCCAGTTCCTTCAAAGGATCCCGAATGCCGGCCATATTGTACGCTTCTTTCGCCGCTTCCGTTGCACTCGGCCAAACCGACTTGTCACTTTCACCGAAGAAAAACTCTTCTCCGCGGAACCCCATACCCTTAATCCAGGCCGGTTTCTTACATATTTTCTTCGCCTTCTCCTCGGAGGCGAAAATCACGGCACAGGCTCCATCTGAGTTCGGACATACATCCAGAAGGCGAACGGGGTAGGTGATAACCTTTGCACTCTTGACGTCATCGACCGTCACCCGTATCTTAATATGAGCGTAAGGATTATCGAAGGCATTGTCGTGATTGCTCACCGACACCAGCGCCGCAGCTTCCCGGGCTTTCTGTTCATCAATATTAAACCGGTACATCCACTCCATGCACTGCATCGTGAAGATTCCCGGAGCTCCGGCAGCAAACGTCTGCTGGAAGAAAGGATCAAAGACGGTGGTCATCGTCGCCTGGCTGTCTCCTTCGTGCATCTTTTCATGGCCCACAACGAGCACGATATCGCCCATCCCCGAGGCAACCCAATAGTAGCCGCAGTGACCCAACGACTGCCCGGTACTTCCGCAGGTTTCCACCTTCAGTATCGGTTTTCCCACCTGACACAGGGCATCGGCAAAATAAAAATGGGTCAACGATATTCCTTCCATCATTGACGGCATGGTCCCCGACACAACACCATCGATATCCTGAGGCGTAATTCCCGCATCTTCAAATGCTGCCACCACAGCCTCTCTCACAAGCTCCGGATAACTGACGTCCCGTCTTCTCCCATGGTTCGTCTGTCCCGTTCCTATTATCGCTACTGGTTTACCCATCGTCACTCCCTCCTAACCTTCTAAAATAACGACCGAATGACATTGCCCGGCAAATCCCTGGGTCCCATGTGCCAACGCCGTTTTGACGTCTTTATCTACTTGGTGCTCTCCTGCTCTCCCGCGAATCTGCAGGGCTGCCTCAACAATGCGGTACAGACCTCTCGAGACATAGGGATTCATGGCCAGGACACCACCAGATGGATTGACCGGCAGGGTTCCGTTCATTCGGGTCACGCCGCTGTCGATGAGCGTGCCCCCTTCACCTTCACCGCACAAACCCAACTGTTCACACCAGAGAAGCTCCTGAAATGCATAGGGCTCGCAGATTTCCGCAACATCGATTTCTTTTTTCGGGTCAGTGATGCCGGCCATCTTGTACGCCGCCGCTGCCGCTGTTTTTAACTCACCGTCCAGCAAGTCTCTGTCCCCGGGATAAAAATGATCAATGGAACATCCATACCCTTTTAACCAGACCGGCCGGTTCGTCAGCTCACCCACTTTCTCCTCCGATGCCAGAAGCACGGACACGACACCATCGGATTTCGGGGCACATTCCAGGACCTTCAAGGGATCACTGATGGTCGGTGAACTGAGAACGTCGTCAATGGTCACCTTCTTCTTGATGTGGGCATACGGATTGTAGAGGGCATTACCGAGATTTTTCTCCACCACCTTGGCACATTGCTCCTCCGTAATGCTATAACGCCACATATACTCTCTCATCTGCATGGCCGCCGCCGTGGTTTCATTCATGCCTACGGGACGCAGATAAAAGGGATCGGCGAAGAAGCTGGTGCACGCATCGTTGTCCGGATTCTCCGACCCCTTGACCAGTGATGTCACTAACACCGTGTCGAACTGACCTGACATGATACGCATACAGGCGTAAATAAAAGCGAAAATCGATTCTTCCGCCCGTGAACCCTCCTTCAAAAAGGCCCCGGTACCGTCCCAATCAAACGAATTGGAACACGACAAGCCGCTATGAAAAATGTCAGAGGAACCAATCATAATACAGCCGACTTCGTCTCTTGTCATCCCGGCCTTGTCGAGAGCTTCCTTCGCCACACGGAATGTGAAATCCATCAAGCTGTCTCTCGACTCACCCCCGGAACTTTGTGCCATCGAAGCTATGGCTACCCTTCGCATACAGACACCTCCTTATAGTACTCGTTATCCATCTTCCTGAATGTCTAACAAGGATATTTGCTCATACCGTTTTACCACACGTTTGTTTCCCATTCTCGCCTTCATGACAATCTCTTCAATTTTTAGTTCTTTCACAGCAGAATCTCCATTTTCATTTTTTACGTTATAATGGTTATTATGACCTCTTTTTCAGTTATAAAGACTCGGGTCTTTTCCCGCATAACACCCTGATAATATATGTAACCAGTAGTTCCCCATTCTGGTTTTTGACAGATTGCCGTGTTGTCAGCACACCTCTTTTCTTATTTTTATCCTTAATTTCAACGACTTCAACTTCACAATGTATGGTGTCTCCGATCCTGGTCGGCGCGATAAAACGAACCTTGTCCATTCCGTAGAAGGCGATAAAGGACTTCGGCAGGTAACTGGAATAGGGTCCCAAACGAAATGGCAGCGCCATACCGATATTCAGGGTGATCATTCCATGGGTAATCCTCTCTTTAAAGGGTGTCGTGGACGCGTAGACCACATCGGTATGAAGGGGATGCCAATCTCCGGTGAATCCCGCAAAATTGACGATGTCCGCCTCGGTAATTGTCCGTGCAGGTGACAGCATTTTTTCACCGACCGTATAGTCATCGAGATATTCGTAATCTTTCCCCATTGCATCACTCCTTTTTCATTCGCCTCACCATATTGATTTGCTGCCTTGCATCGTGCATGGGGGGGGATACTATGCTCCCATTAATTCCCTCGCTATAATCAGACGCCTGATTTCCGATGTTCCTGCACCAATCTCTATTAATTTGGCATCCCGTAAAAACCGCTGAACCGGATATTCGAGCATGTATCCGTACCCTCCATGGATCTGGACCGCCTGATCGGCAACCCTCACGGCCATTTCACCATTGTAGAGTATCGACGCCGAAGAAAGTTTGTGGATCTCTGCTCCCTTGCCGCCTCTTTCCGCGGCATCGGCCATGATTGCAGCCCGGTAACAGAGCATTCTCCCCGCCTCGATCTGTGTGTACATATCGGCCAATTTTGCCTGTACCAACTGAAATGACCCAATCGGTTTTCCAAACTGAACCCTCTCACGGGCGTACTTCAGAGACAATGCGAGGCAGGCTTCTGCAATTCCGAGAGATTCACCGGCATAAAAGGCACGTTCGACGTCTAACCCCGACATTAACACGTCGATTCCCTTATTTTCTTCTCCGAGTACATTCTCCGCAGGAATGACACAGTCTTCAAGAATCAGTTCAGCCGTCGGAGAGCCTCTGTGGCCATACTTTTTTAACTTTTTCGAAACTGAAAATCCCGGGAATGCCGTATCCAGGATGAAAGCCGTAATACCACGGGCCTTTTTTTCTTTGTCCGTCTTTGTATAGAGCACAATAGTGTTCGCCACCGAACCGTTCGTTATAAACATCTTCGTCCCATTGACAATATAACGATCTCCATCCCTTACCGCCACAGTCTGGATATTGACGGCATCTGACCCCGCATCGGGCTCTGTCAGTCCCAGAGCTCCGATGTGTTCACCCAAGCACAGCGGGGGAAGATACGTCTCCTTCTGTGTCGTATTTGCGTTACGGTTCAAATTGTTGACACAGAGATTCGCATGGGCACCCCAGGAAAGGGCAACGGACGGACTCGCCTTTGACAACTCCTGAAGAACGAGGATGGCGGACAACAGGTCCGCCCCTGCGCCGCCATACTCAACATCAGCAGTAATCCCCATAACGCCCAGTTCACCCAGTTTTTGCCACATTCCCTCGGGCCACTCATCTTTTTCATCGATCTCTTCGGCAATCGGCCAGATTTCTTTTTCGGCAAATCTCCGAACACTGTCCTGTAACATCCTGTGTTGATCACTCAGGGTGAAATCCATTATTTCCTCCTTTTGTCATTCATTCCCGTTGTAAAAATCTCATGAGAAATTCACTTTATCCAGCCCCTTCAGACCGAGGATCTGCCGTGCCTCGTCAGGTGTTGCAGGCTCGACGCCCAGCTCCCGGGCAATCCGGATGATCTTCGCCACCTGCTCCGCGTTGCTCTTTGCCATGACCCCCTTCTCCACATAGAGATTGTCCTCCAGGCCCACACGAACATTGCCTCCCAGAAGCAACGCCTGCGTGCACATGGCAAATTGATCACGGCCGGCAACACACACGGAAAACTCAAAATCACCAATCAATTCCTTCGCATATTCAACCAGGTTCAACAGATTCTTCGAACTCGGGGTAATACCCCCCAGGACTCCCATGACAAACTGAATATACACCGGCGTCTTCACGTAGCCCCGGCTGATCAAAAATGCCACGTTGTTGATCATTCCCGAATCGTACACCTCAAACTCCGGCTTCGTATCGTTCTCACCGAAAATCCGCGAAAACTGCTTCATCGTCTTAAAGGTGTTCGGAAAAATAAAATCCTCCGTGAAGCCCAGGTACTGCGCCTCCCATTCAAATTTGAACTCCTTGTACCGCTCGAGGGCGTGGAACAGGGCAAAATTCACCGACCCGGCATTGAACGAGCCCAGCTCAGGCTTGAATGTCGAAATGGGCAGCAGCCGCTGCTCCGCCGTCATGCCGAGCCCGCCGCCACTGGTCAGGCACAGTACCATGTCGCACCGTTCTTTCACCTTCGTCACCACCTGTCTGAACAGCTCCACATCCGAAATCGGCTGGCCCGTCTCCGGATTGCGAACATGAATATGGGCCACCGCGGCTCCCGCCTCGTAGGCCCGTACCGCCTCATCGGCTATCTCCTGAGGCGTTATGGGTAAATACGGGGTCATTCCCGGTGTGTGAATACTCCCGGTAATGGCCGCCGTCACTACTGCTTTATCCTTCATATCGGTAACATCCTTTCCTGGGTTGTCTTTTTTGGTTTGACCCGTTTCTCGTCCACAGCGTTCTGCCTCATATGAGCCACACACACGTGTCGAGGGGGAACCCCCCCCCGACACCAAGGGTTGAAAGAACCTGCAAAGGGGCACAAAAAACTATTACGTTCTAAAGAGATCCTGATACTGTTTCCTCAGTTTGTACTTTTCCAGCTTTCCCGTCGTCGTTTTGGGAAGATCATCGACAAACACGACTTTTTTGGGAATCTCAAACGTTGCTAACCCCTCCTTGCAAAAGGCCATCACGTCGTCTTCCGTCATTACGGCATCTTTTTTAGGAACGATAAATGCCGTCACGGCTTCAATCCACCTGTCATGGGGCAGTCCCACTACCGCTGCGGCTTCGACGCCGGGATTGCCGAGGAGAAGCCGCTCCACTTTGATAGAGGCGACATTTTCTCCCCCTGTCTTGATCACGTCTTTCTTCCTGTCAACGAACATGAGCAGGCCATCCTCATCAAACGTTCCCAGGTCACCGGAATGATGCCAGCCAAACCGCCGGGACTCTTCCGTTGCCTCAGGATTGTTGGCATACTCAAGCATCACCGACGGAGCTCGCCACACGATTTCTCCTATCTCACCCGGTGGCAACAGATTACCGTTTTCATCCATGACCGCGGTGTCCAGTGTGAGGCCCGACTCACCCCAATAGTTCCCTCTCTTCATCAACTGCCACATGGGTTTGAAGAAATTAGTTGAAGGCCAGCACTCGGTCTGCCCCGTTCCCAGAACAAATCCGGCATCGCCGAATCGCCTGACACATTCCTGCAGCGTTACGGGGTCCATCGGCGTCATGGCGTACATACATTTCTTCAAGGAGGAGAGGTTATAATTATCAAACTCAGGATGGTCGAGGAGCGCCCGCCACATCATGGGAAGGAGAATGGTAAATGCAATCCCCTCTTCCTGGATCGCCTCCAGCACACCCTTCGGATCGAATGCACGCATGACCACGTTCTTAGACCCGGAATGGAAACAGCTGAACGTAAACGTCTGTTCTGCGCAGTGGAAGAACGGCATAAGCAACAAGTTATTAAATTCAGATGGTATTTCAAGTTCTATCAGGTTGGTGAGAGACATGATAAACGTCGCCAGGTGCGATGTGACAACCCCCTTCGGATCCGCCGTCGTCCCGCTCGTATAAAGAATCTCCCATGGATCACGATCATTAATAATGACATCCTCGACCTCTTCTGCTGACTGCTCCGTGAGGAAATCATGAAAATCAACAAAGGGTTCAGATTCGGTCTTCTTTGGAACCGGTATCGATATAAAGCGCTTGACGTTTTTGATGTCGTCCTTGATCTGTGAAACAATCGGTGTCAACTGATCATCGACAACAAGGACCTGTGCATTCGAATCATTAATCATCCACGCAACATCTTTCGGGCTGACTCCCGGATTCAACGGCACCCACACAAATCCACCTTTTGCAAGTCCGAGACCGGTAATAACATACTCATACGAATTCAGGCACAACGCCGCCACTCGATCACCTTTTTGTAATCCGAGACCCCGAATTCCCCTGGCGAAGCGATTGATCTGATCGTTCAACTCCTTATAGGTCAGACGAATCTTTTCACCATTTCTCTTTTCAACAATTGCCGTCCTGTCAGGTGTACTTCGAGCTCTTCGTCTGAAGATATCACCCATTGCCACTCGACTGATTAAATTATGTTCAAGTTCCTTATCCATGCTGCAATCCCTCCTCGCTCTTTTTTACTGTTACACGTCTTCTTGATATTATTTGCCCTGTTCCATACCCTCATTTGTTTCCTGCCAACCTTTCCTTATTTCATGAAACGTGTTCCCCATGGTCATTAAAATCTGTGAATGTAGGTCATGCTGCAAAAAGCACACCACATGAACCGTTACACTGCATTCACGGCATCGAACCGCACCGCTTTCAACAATTGCTAATATTATCTATTAGTTGCGCTCTTAGATGTGCCGCATACAGGGTGGTGCCGCCTAGTGAATTACCAGGGAAAATGACGGTGAAAGGTACGATGAATAACAACGAATGGGGTATAAACACCCCATCGTTCTAGAAAAAAGCCAGCATTGAAGGCTACAAAAAGATACAGCATTGAGGTGTTGTTACCCCATTGGGGCTTTGTCACCCCTCTTCAGTACTGTGACGGGTAATATTGTATTTTTTCATCTTGAGATAGAAATTCTTCCGGTCAAGGCCGGCATCTCGAGAACTCTTCATAATGGATCCATTGTTTTTCCGTAATACATTGATAATATATTCCCTTTCGAAACTTTCAATTATCCTCTTTTTTGCCTCGGGAAACTTTGTTCCTTCGTGCAGGACATCGAATACCAGAGCATCAGGTTGTCCGGATTCATGCAAATCGATATCTGCAATAGCCCCCGATTTGTAGGTTACGACGGCACGCTCAACAACATTTTCCAACTCCCTCACGTTCCCGGGCCATGAGTATGCGTAACTCTTATCCAGCACTCGCTTGTTCACGCCACTTACTTGTAAGTTATACTTCTCATTAAACTTATCAACAAAATAATTAAAAAAGAGGGGGAAGTCCGCTATTCGTTCACGGAGGGGAGGGACACTGATTGAGATGACATTCAGTCGGAAGTAGAGGTCTCTCCGAAACTCTTTCTTTTGAACAGCATCCTTGAGATTTTTGTTCGTCGCGCAGACAATCCTGACATTCGCCCGTATGGGTCTGCTGTCGCCTACCCTCTCAAATATCCCTTCTTGAAGAACCCGTAGGAGTTTTACCTGCATATTCTTCGACATCTCACCAATTTCATCCAGGAAGAGGGTCCCGTTTTCCGCCATTTCAAACCGTCCCAGGCGGTCCCGGTACGCCCCCGTAAAGGCCCCCTTGACGTGACCGAACAGCTCGCTCTCCAGTAGCGTTTCGGACAGGGCTCCGCAGTTTACCTTGACAAACGGCCCCTCGTTTCGATGACTCAGATAATGGATGTAATCGGCGATCACCTCTTTCCCCGTTCCCGTTTCACCTTCGATGAGGACGTTCACGTCCGTATCTGCAATAGACATGATGGTCTCGTAGATCGCCCGCATTTTGGGATCCTGTCCGATCACACTGAAAGAGTGTTTCTCGAAGTACGAACATCGGTTTAACTCTTCAATCAGTGCCGATATTTTTTGTTCCTGATCGGAGATTGTCTGAAAACTTCGCTGGAGTTTCTGAAGCTCACCCCCTATGAGATTGCCCAAAATGGAAAAGAACTCCATCGATGTTTCATCGATGGCGTAGGGGGTTCTCCATGCAAAACTCATAACCCCGATCGGCTTCTTATACACAATCACAGGGAGCCAGAAAAACGTCTTCATTCTCCCGGTGTTAAAAAAGACACCCTTTGTCACGGTATCATGATCCCATACTACGGGCTGCAAGTCATTTTTCTCAATCAAAGCGATTATTTCCCTCGTTAATTTCGGGATTGTTCCCATGATATACTTCCGCTCAACGTCATCCATACCCTTGGTCCTGAAGATATTCAGGTTGCTCATGGACTCGTCAAAAAAAATGACCGCCGCCGTCGCGTAGTGCAGCACTCGTTCGAATGTGTTCAGGACAACTTCAATCACTTCCCGCGGAGCTTCCGCAGAAGCGATCTTGAACGCGGTATTTTTTAACAGTTGCAGGTGGTCTTTATATGAATCCATTTTACGCAATCTCCAAGAGGGTCACGAAACATGCGAAATGCCGTTCCGTGAACCTGAAGTAATGTGCCCGCTTCCGTACCAAAAGAACATTTGCACCGGAAGTCGATTCTTCAAGCGAATATAGGTACTCTAAGGAAAACTTCTCGCTTTGACAAGGTTTTTATTATTTGAATGAATAGAGAACTTGCGTGCTCTGAAGAAAGAGAAATGCGTGGCACAACAGTGTATTAAAAAACTTACGGACGGCGGTGTGTCACCTGCGAGTTATGACCTTTAACCCCCGTTTTGTTAACGATCACGATGGTCTCAATGCGTAGCGATGTGGGCGCGATCTCGTCATCTGCCTCCATAACCCTGGCTGGATATTTGACGATACCTTAAACTCTTAAAACGTCGGACGTGAAAAAGAAAAAACTCAATAATAGCTGACAATGTTAATCAATAAGCCAGCTCCTGACATTAATAGACAATCTGTAAAAAAACCCTGGGCGATGTTGTGTGTAATATTGAATCGTCGATTCCCAGATGTCGGAAGGAGGTGTCACAATCCGTTCACACAGGGACATCATTTCCGGATCGACCATAGATCTGGACAATATGACATCATCCCACGAGGTATCGTCATATTCCTCCGTCACGGTCAGGCCGTTTGCCAGAAACGTATCGGCAACTGACTCCCTTATGGTTCTATCAGGAGAAAAGGGGTACGCGATATTGGCGACAATACGCTTGATAGCAATCTGAGCAAAACGCCGTGGCTGAAACGCCATTTTGAAACCGGCTGTCATTCTCAAGAAGCCCTTCCTACCCATAATCGGAGCTTTGGCATCGTATAACAAAAAAAGATGGCAGATGACAGCCCAGGACAGGCTTTTGGTTCCGCCATACGTAATCGGCAACTCCAATTCAGCGGCTCGCTTGCTCAATGGTTCGAATAAGAGAGGCAGATTAGTCTGAGCCCTTTCCATTACTCTTTTGGCGAGGAGATACCAGAAAGGTGTATCGGTTATATATTTGAATTGATTCATTATTGTCTCCAGATCAGTATAATATTCCTGTACGATTTTCGTGTTACTGTGTGAGCATCGTCAACAGATAAAGAAAAGTACTGCTGTGCTCATCGGGATTGTAGTGAAAGGAAATGTGGGTGTCAAGAGAGAGAATTCAGGATTTTTCGATATATACCGGAACGGATATAGAAAACCGTGGAATACAAACATCCGAAAATATTTCTGACGGTGACTCAAGGAGAATGAAAATAGTGTTCCATGGTGTGATTGTCGAGTATTATCTCTTTAATGTATCTTATGGTTGGGCATTATGCGAAATCTTGAGCCGGTTTAATAAAAATCGGAAGAAATTGCGCGTGGATTTTCGGTGTCTGAAGTAGAAAGACATGTATGCTCGAATGAGCCACAGTTGCATCTCAAATCGAGAAATGTGCTGGTGTTTATAGACGGCGTGGACAGCGTCATACTTGCTCCAGTCGCTCTCTAAGTTCCTCTCCTTTAATTCGTCAAAGAGATCAGTACCGGGATAGGGCGTCAGAAGGGTAAATTGGGCGATATCACTGTCCAGCTCACACGCGAAACGTATAGTGGAACGAAGGTCTCTGCGTGTTTCGTTAGGAGCTCCCAGGATATAACTTGCCCAAATCTCCAGGCCGTTTCGCTTGAGAATGTCGATGGCTTCCCTTGCCTGATTGGCATCGATTCCTTTATGAAGATGGTTCAGAACCGATGAAACCGGTGTTTCAACTCCCACGAACACTGAGTATGCTCCGGCCTCCGCCATGTGCCGGATCATGTCGGAGTGCCGCACAATAGTATCGACCCGGCAAAAACACCACCAGTGAACATCCAAATTTTTTTTCAGTATGCCGTCACAAATTTCATGTACCCTTTCCGGAGAGCCGGCAAAGTTGTCATCCAGGAAAGCGACGGCTCCGTAACCCATGTCACGGACGAGGTGTTCAAGTTCCGCTAAAACGCTTTCAGAGCTTCGAGCGCGCCACCGAGTTCCGTCGAACCGGCTGGAAGAGCAAAAACGACATCGGTACGGACAGCCGCGACTCGTGTGAATTGATGCCAGAGAGCGATGTCCCAGGTGGGCCTTGGTGTACAGCGATAGATCGAGAAGATCTCGCGCCGGAAAGGGAAGGGAGTCGATGTCCAGAATGCGTTGACGTTCCCCCGTATCCACATTTCCATCTGATGTTCTGAGAATCAGTCCCGGAATCGATGAAGGGTTTGTTCCTTTTTCCCATGCATCAAGGAGATCAGGAAACGATTTTTCCCCCTCACCTCGAACAATTGCGTCGACCACACCGCTTTCCAGAACTTCGGTGACACTGAAACAAGGGTGAGGCCCCCCCATGACAACTTTGGTTCCGGCCGCCTTTGCCTGGCGGGCTAATTTCATTGCCTTATAGAAGCGGGTTGTGTCGCTGTGTATTCCAACCACGTCGAAAGGCATATAATCTATTGTTCGGTTGTCAACCGATTGATCAACGACTTGAACGTCATGTCCGCGATGACGAACTGCTGCAGCAATATACAGGAGTCCAAGCGGAGGTAACGTTACACCCACCGACTGATACGTATCCGTCGATGAAGGATTTAGTAAAAGGACTTGCATATCTAAGATTTTTTCATTCTGACATCAACAGGCAATTCGTATTTATAAAAATAGGTGATGCCATGGAATCGAATTATGTTTTTCTACAGACGGTGCAGGTTTCAAGCATCACCCTCTTTTAAGCCTTTCCTTACTTTAGTGAAGTGTAAGCACATATCCAATAAACACTTTACAGTGTCTTGTCAATACTTAGAGTCCACCCATGCTCACATACTATAAAAAAATCTGAAAGATTATATGGTTTCTGGATGTTGTTTTAAAATTTATTTTAACGTGTCAAATTGGCATGGTTAAATAAATTTTATAGTTGTTCCAATTGAGCGATGAGATATTATATCGTACCGCTCAAGAACATGGGCATCTTCCATTTTGTATCTATAGCCCTTTTCGGAGACCACCATTGATTTCACCGACTTTCCTCCTTGGAAGGTGAAGAGTGGCTTTTCATCACCCGGCTTGGGAACGCCATACTGTCAGATATTGTATGTGTTCATTCTTATGCAGGATTTGTTATTAATAAGGTTTGAAGTTTTTATTTGATGTAAAGTCAGACCGTCATCAGATTTTTCTTCAGAAGAATGAGGGGGCACGGAGATTAAAATTCGAAGCTGTTTCTTAGGATGCTGTCCAAGAATAGCTTCGTCGCGAGGGCAAGCGAAAATTTCTCGGGCAAGGCGGCGAGGCCAAAAGCACCGGAAGCATAGGAGTGCCTGCGGTGAGGAGGTTTTGGTCTTGCTAACACAGCACGTGGAATTTGCAGCCGCCGCCCGTAGCAGAAGAGTATTTTCGGACAGTCTCCTAGGGTCAAAGTACCGTAAATAAGAATTCGGATTTGAAAACCATAATAGTTCTTGACATTACCTGGCTGGCACCGTCAAGGTAAATCCTCGTGACGGTTACGATATGTCTCATGAAAATCAAATAGTTAGGATACAGAACGGTTTTGAGAAAAATATCCTTTTAGAAAGGAACCGATCATTATATAAAGAAAAAAAGGGAAGGATATGTTATCCATCAGCATTTTAAGGAGGTTTTTATGAGCCATTCAATGACTTCATTACAAGGGAAGGTTGCCTTGGTTACTGGTGCCAGCAAAGGAATCGGTCGGGCTACCGCATTGAGGTTGGGTGAAAGTGGTGCTCGTATGATTATTGCGGCAACCAGTATTGATCTTTTACAAACCCTCCGCAAAGATCTTGAGGGTATAGGTGTCGAATGCCTCGATCAGAGATGTGATGTGACCCGGTTATCCGACTGTGAAAGTCTGATTCGTCAATCATTAGATCGATTCGGCACAATTGATATTCTTGTGAACAATGCGGGGGTCGGGTTTTCCGGTAAAATTGTTGAGTCGGATCCGGAGCAGGCAGAACAGATGGTCAAGGTAAATATATTAGGTGTGTATCATATGACTCGAACCGTGTTACCGTCAATGATTGAGAAGCGAAGTGGTGATATTGTCAACATCGGATCAGTAGCCGGTGTGAAGTACTCACCAAATTTTTCCATATATTCGGCGACCAAATTTGCTGTTCGTGCCTTTTCGGAGGCTCTGCGAAATGAGGTTCAGGAACATAATATTCGAGTAACCCTGGTTCACCCGGGTATGACGGACACACCGTTCTTCGATTCCTTTGCCCAAAAAGGTTCTCCCGTCCCTCTTGATAAGGATAAAATCCTGAGACCTGGCGATATAGCAGATGCCATTCATCATGCCCTGACTCGCCCCGATGGTGTTTCTCTCAATGAAATGACGGTGAGGCCCACCTGGCAGGAGAGATAGACAACATGTGTCATAAGTTAATTCTCACGTGTCAGATAATGGAATGAATGTTTGACAAGGGATGTGATCCTTGACGGTCATTCAATGTTGAGCATATCGTTAAAGAATGGTATATCGCTGGAACGAGGGGGGAACTTGAAGATCAAGGCATGTAGTGATATCCGGAGATACTGATCAATAATTAACTCTCATAACTGTAAAACAGTATAATTCATAATATTAATGTGTGCTGAGAAAAATGTTTAAATAGCGAGGTGCGTCTGTTGACAATTGGCTGGTAACGGATTGAAGTTTCTTACTATTGATGCCCAAAAGTCAGAGGGAAAAGGTTACAATGAATAATCATGCCACAACGAAAGAGCAACTTGTCGAAGAAGTGAAATCCTTGCGTAATCGAATTGCCGAGTTGGAGAACATGGAAGACGAATACAGAACGATAACCGAAGCCCTCACGAAGAGTGAAAGACGATACCGGGATCTATACTGTATGGTGCGATTAATGTGTGATAATGTTCCCGATCTCATATGGGCAAAGGATCTGGAGAAACGATTTATATTCACCAATAAGGCAATCTGCGAAAAACTCCTTAATGTAAAAAATACCGATAAACCGATCGGAAAAACAGATATGTATTTTGCTGAGAGGGAAAGGGATTCTCATCCCGGTAATCCTGACTGGCATACCTTTGGTGAAATTTGCCGGGATTCTGATTCGGTTGTTATGAAGAGCAGGGAATCGAAGCGATTTGATGAGTTCGGCAATGTAAAAGGGCAATTCCTGTACTTGGATGTTTATAAAGCCCCTTTCTGGAATGATGAGGGTGAGATGATCGGCACCGTCGGGTGCGGCAGAGTGGTTACCAGGGAGCGAAAGATAGAAGAAGAATTAAAAAAAAGCGAAAAGCGGTATCGCGCTATTGTGGAAGACCAGACAGAACTGATCTGTCGATTTTTACCTGACGGAACGCTCACATTTGTGAACGATGCCTATTGTAGATATTTCGATATGAAACAGAAGGATTTGATCGGTCAGAGCTTTATGACATTAATACCGGAAGAAGACCGGGATGCTGTTTTTCAACAGTTTAATTCTCTCTCTCCGGAAAACCGGGTTGCCACGTATGAACATCGTGTGATTATGCCCAACGGAGATATTCGTTGGATGAGATGGACTGATCAAGCGATATATGATGATCGAAACCGACGCATAGATTATCAATCAGTCGGTTGGGATATTACCGAGCGCAAGAATATGGAAGAAGAGCTGCAGAAGGCAAAGACTGAACTGGAACAGCAGGTAAAAGATCGAACCGCTGAGCTTTCACTGAAGAACAAACAATTGGTGCGGGAAATAGACGAGCGCCGGCAGGCCCAGAAAGACCTCCAGGAAGCCTTTTCAAGCCTCGCAGCAGCACATAAAGATTTAAAAGAGGCACAGTTACAAGTAATTCAGGCTGCAAAAATGAAGTCGGTCGGTATATTGGCGGCGGGAATCGCCCATGAAGTGAAGAATCCTCTGGCGACAATACTGATGGGCATAGAATATATGTCGGACCTGTTTTATTCCGATGATGAGAACGTAAAGCATGTTTTACGAGACATGGAAGAAGCAGTTACACGTGCCGATACAATGGTTCGAGGGTTGTTGGATTTTTCTTCAAAGAACGATGTTGAATTTGAAGAGTCACAACTCAACGATATTGTCATAAGATCAATAAAACTCGTGAAACATGAAATGGAGAAAAAAATATCAGATTGATGACGGATTTGTATAGAAACTTGCACAAGATTCAACTCGACGAAGACAAGATCTGTCAGGTATTCGTGAACGTCTTTCTCAATTCAATACAGGCTTTGCCTGAAGGTGGAACAATGACAGTTCGAACATATGAAAAGCAGTTAACCGGCATTGATATACATGAACCATACGTAAAAAATGGAGTTTTCACCGCAGGAGAGACGGTTATTGTTGCAGAAGTGGAAGATATGGGTACAGGAATACCGGACGAACAGATTACGCATGTTTTCGATCCGTTTTTTACGACCAAACCGATCGGTGAAGGAACCGGACTGGGCTTAACCGTGTCGAGGAAGATTATGGAGTCACACGGAGGGCAGATTGATATTATGAATCGAGAAGAAGGCGGTGTTAAGATTTCTGCTGTGTTTAAAATGTGAGAAGGGCTTGGTAATGGCAAAGACACGAATTCTGATTGTTGATGATGAAAAAAGTTTTACACGAATCGCAAAAATAAATCTCGAACGAACCGGTAAATATAGAGTACTGGAGGAAAATAAAGGTTCACACGCACTGGCTACTGCACAGGAATTTAATCCGCATATTATTTTGCTTGATATTATCATGCCCGATGTCGGGGGCGGAGATGTGGCCGCTCAGATTAAAGATGATCCGAACCTGAAGGATGTGCCCATTGTTTTTGTAACGGCTCTCATAAAGAAAACCGAGGAGAGGACGATAAGCGGCAGTTCGTATATTGCAAAACCGATTAAATTGCAGACCTTGATAGCCTGTATTGAAAAAGCCCTGAAAAACTGATT
>JAFGQS010000143.1 GCA_016935565.1 Deltaproteobacteria bacterium | reverse complement strand
CATGAACATCGATAAGAATGAATTTTTCAGGCAGGTTACCGTCCGCATCTGCGGAAGCCTCGATATCAAGACGGCTCTTGAAAACAGCCTTCGGTACATGCGTGATATCATTCCCATCACGTCGATGACCATGTTAATGTACGATCCCGAGCTGAATATTGCTCACATCATCGCCTCCGTCAGGAGCGAGCTTGAAGCACGATTCGGAAATAAGGTCGTCCTGCCTCCCGAAGGGGTGGAATTCATGGCCGCCCGGTGGGCATCCATGGGGCCGGTCACGATTATCAATCGTCCCGACCTTATTCCCGAGAGGGTTAAAGTCATAGAAAAACTCGGCCTCGATATCAAGGTATCGTCAATCGAAGTCCGCCTGCAATTGGAGGGAAACCGTATCGGCGTACTTAACCTTATGGCCAAGGGTTTTGATCGATACACCGATGAGCACGCCGAGATCATGCGGATCGTCCACGAACCCTTTGCCATTGCCATGGCCAACGCCCTCAGGCACCAGGAGGTATCCAGGCTCAAGGATATGCTTGCCGATGATAACCAGTTTCTCCAGCAGAGGCTCAGGGAAATCGCGGGCGAGGAAATTGTGGGCGCCGAGTTCGGCATCAAGGACGTCATGAGATCGGTCGGGCAGGTGGCCCGCCTCAACAGCCCTGTCCTGCTATACGGGGAAACGGGTGTGGGGAAAGAGGTCATCGCGAACGCCATCCATTATTCTTCGCCCCGCAGGAACGGCCCCTTCATCAAGGTAAACTGCGGCGCCATCCCCGAAACGCTCATCGACAGCGAACTCTTCGGCCATGAGAAAGGGGCGTTTACCGGCGCCATCGCCCAGAAACGGGGAAGATTCGAACGGGCCGAAGGGGGTACGGTCTTTCTCGATGAGGTGGGAGAACTGCCGCCACAGGTCCAGGTACGTCTCCTCAACGTCCTCCAGAATAAGGAAATTGAGCGCGTGGGCGGAACAAAAACGATTCCTGTCGATATACGGATCATTTCGGCAACCCACCGGCAGCTCGAAGATATGGTAAAAAGAGGGGCGTTCCGGGAAGACCTCTGGTTCCGCCTCAATATCTTTCCCATCATCATCCCGCCGCTCCGGCAGCGGAAGGAAGACATACCGGCCCTGGTACACCACTTTATCGAGAGGAAAAACATTGAACTGAAAACAGGGAGCATTCCCACCATCGCACCGGGCGCCATTGAACGGCTGAAGGCATACGACTGGCCGGGCAACGTCCGGGAACTGCAGAACATTGTGGAACGGGCACTGATCAGAAGCAGGGACGGAGTCCTCAGATTTGATAACCTCATTGGATCTCGTTATGATATTGATACGGGTTCCTCAACAGAAGAAGGTATGACGATTCTCCCTCTGGACGAAATGAATGCACGCCATATCAAAAAAGCGCTTGATATGGCCCATGGTAAAATCAACGGAACCGACGGGGCCGCGGCGCTCTTGCGTATCCACCCAAACACACTCAGAAAGCGAATGGATAAGCTGGGAATTCCATATAAACGAAACAAACTGATCGGGTTATGAAAGCAGGTGGCACTGCTCACCGGCTCTTTGTCACACCCACCCGATTACAGTTAGAAATAACCGGGCACTTACTGCATAATGGCGAAACAGGTTTACATACCGTCCGTCCGAATGCAACCAGGAGAGTATTGTATTGTATCCAGTAGTTTTGGGGAAGCTTGTCTCTGAGGGCAAATTCCGTCTCTTCAGGAGTCTTTGTCTCTACATATCCAAGGCGATTCGAAATGCGATGAACATGTGTGTCGACACATATTCCCCTTCCCTGATATCCCAGTGTAATCACAAGGTTGGCCGTTTTTCTCCCCACACCCTTCAGTGACAGCAATTCTTCCATCGTATCGGGAACACGACTGTTGTGTTTTTCAATCAGTTCTTTTGAGACATGGAGGATTGTTTTTGTTTTGTTCCGATAAAAACCGACAGGATAAATTGCATTAATGATCTGATCTTCCGTGAGTTTCAGCATTTCGTGGGGGGTTGATGCACGAGCAAAGAGTTTTCGTGAAGCAACTTCCGTCACCTCATCCTTTGTTCTGAGGCTGAGAATCGTGGAAATGAGTATCTGGAAAGGGTTTCTTTTTTGCTCTGCAAGTTCGGAAACAATAGGAAGTTTTTCAGATTTCAAAGCCTCCGCAATCAGTTCGATTATCCTGGATATATCTTCGTCATGCATTATTAGCTTTCAGCTATCAGTTTTTAGCAATCAGCTTCTCATAAAAAGATGAAAGCTGACCGCTGACGGCTGATAACTTCTTTACTCGTATCCTTCTTCACTGGCCAGGATATCGAGATGTAATGTGGCTATATCCTCGACATCAAGGTTAGCCTTCTCCGTGGTTTTTCTGAAGTCCACCGTCTTGATATACCGTTTACAGTTATTGCATACATCAACCCGATATTTTTCTTCCCCTTCTATTGTAAAGTATGCCAATTCCTGCTGATCCTCATTCCCACAGAATGGACATTTAATGCGAAGATAGTTCCATTCAAATCCGCATTGATTGCAGTACAGATATCGGAATCCCTCTTCCTCTCGCAATTCCGCAATCTTCGGTTCTTTACTGCAAACAGGGCAATACCCTTCAGTCCACTCCGACTTTTCGATAGCATCATGGTATTTTTCCGCAACCATTTCAAGCGCCGGCCGGAGACTCTCTTCCACAAACAGACCCAGTAAATCGAAAATCCTCTCCTCTTCTTCCGGAGTTTGCTGCTCAGATTCTCTGACAAACGAATCACGAACCATATTGTCATAATCAAGGGAACCCTCGTCCAAATCCTTCAGTATTTTCTCTGTTTCATCGGGCGATCTTTTCTTGGCTATTTCAAGGAGCTTGAAAAAGTATTGTCTTGGCTGAGACAGATCTAAATTATTTCGGGTAAAATCAATGAGCGGTAGTCCGCCGGACATTTTCTTATCGATGTGTGTCTCATCAACCAAAAAAACATTTTCCTTCAGCTTGCGACGATATTCTTCCCTCAGGATCAATATTTCCTCCAGGATCTCGAGCAGCTCCTCATAATGAGGACTTATATTCTTATATTTTTCAATAGTTTCCAATGATTTACTCAGCATCTCGCCCATTCGATTGACACCTCTATTATTTCATTTTGTTCATTACATTGTGCTCTGTGGATGCTTTCAGTCTTTTCAAAAACGCTTTTTTCGACCGACATATACGGCTTTCACTACACAGAGAAAGTAAAGATCACTCTTATATCTTTTTGTTTACAAGTTCAAGCACTATATGTATGAAAAGCTCGATACCAAAAAAGTTAAGGCATCAACATAATTCAGGCTATTACTACCGCAATCACCACTATGTGTGTTTATAATTCATACCCGATAAAAAAGCCCGCTCCGTAAGGAGCGGGCTTTTTCTTTAATCAATTTATTTGATTCGCAAGCAAATCAGTGATGTTCAACGGCCGGTTTTTCCTCTCCGAAGACCTCAAGTTTCCCCTCCTCTTCCATTTCTCTGAGCCACTTGGGACACTGTTTCTCACACCATGCCCTGGTCACATAGCCGGTAAAAATAGCCGGAGCTGATCCGGGAACACCGATGGTTCCGAGATACAGATGGACAAAGAAGAACGGGAAGATCACGAAGAATCCGAGTGCATGGAGGAAGTACATGAGCCGCACCACGCCCGAAGAGAATCCCAGGGGAAACCACATGATCAATCCGCTGACGATCATAATGACTCCAAACCCTGCCACGGCAAGGAAAAATGCCTTCTGCCCGGGATTGTATTTCCCCGTCTCAGGGGGATTTTCCACGTGCCAGAGGTATCCCCCCGCACACTTGATCCACTCGAGATCATCGGGAAAATCGAATATGGCTGCTTCTTTCCACCATACCAGGATTCCAAAGAAGAGTGACGGGACAAAGACCAGTCCTGCAAAGTTGTGTACCAGTTTCAGGTTCTTCAATCCTCCCACGGGAATCGCCAGAAAATTGAAGGCATGGAACATCATCCCCAATCCCGAAATCATCAGGATAATGCAGGAGAGGGCCAGGCACCAGTGAACAATTCGCTCAAACCCATCCGATACTTTAATCATTCCTTTTTTTGGTATCATTTTATTCACCTCCTCCCTGACTTGCCTGATCACCATCGCCGCTGGTGTCCTTCGGTCCGTGAAGGAGATAGTGGAATAATGAACCCACCAGAACACCGCCCGCAGCAAGCAGACTGAGCGGCTTCAGCCAGTCTTTCCAGGCGATAACGGTAAGCGGCACCGTCGGTTTTACCGGCAGCCTGTCATAGACACTTGCTTTTTCAGGAAGAACATATACCATGTGAGTTCCACCGACAAATTTATCGCCATAGACATGAGCGTTCCCACCCAGTTCCTCCACTCTCTTATAGGCGATCTTGAGCATTTTATCCTTATCGCCAAACTGTAAAGCACCGGTGGGACATGCTTTCACGCACGCAGGTTCAAGGTCATTGTCCAAGCGGGAGTAACACATATCGCACTTGGCGATTTTGTCCGTTTCAGGATCATATCGCGGCACCTCGAAGGGACAGGAAGATACGCATTCCTTACAGCCGATACATTTTTCACTATCAAGCCCTACGGTACCATACTTCGTATAGAAAAGCGCACCACTGGGACATACCTTGACGCAGGCCGCATCGGTACAATGCATACAGGCATCTTTTCTGAATATCCATTTCACTCCACCATTGCCGTTTGAGAT
>JAFGQS010000142.1 GCA_016935565.1 Deltaproteobacteria bacterium | reverse complement strand
GATGAGGGAACGGGAGAACAACCGGCCGATGAGGGATCAGGTGAAGCGCCTGCTGAGGTGGGATCGTAAGATTAATGATGTGCCTCTATTATATGGCAAACTGAGAAGCCGGTAGAGTGATCCGGTATAATGAAAGTGATACGTTCATTTCCAATACATCAACCTGTTGGAAAGGGGTAATGCCCGATGATGAAAAAAAGAGGTTTTTTCTGTTTTACAGTCTTTATATTGGTTATGTTATGCCCCTTCATGACCATTGCCCAGGAGGAAATGACCGGTGAAGTAAACTGGGTCGGGGGGTATGTGAGCGGCATAGGGTATGGAACGGCCACGCCGAGCAAAAATAAAGTCATTGATAAGCTCAAGGCAATTAGAGCTGCCAAGGTGGTGGCACAACGAGATCTCCTGGAAAACATAAAAGGTGTCAGAATAAGTTCCCAGACGACTGTTGAAAACATGATGTTGAAGGAAGATATTATAAAAACGAGGGTTGATGGAACAATCAAGGGTGCCCAGGTATTCAAGCAACATTTCGAGTGGCAGGGTAATGTTCCCCTGGCGATGGTCGAGTTGAGAGTTTATATGACCGGCAGTGCCGGAGGCACAACATCAAAATCGCTCGTCAACACTCTGGATCTTGACCGAAAGTATGGCACTTCGTATTATCCGATCCCACCTATACCACAAGGAACCCCTTCTCCCGGGAAGCCCGGTGTCAGTCCCCCTATTTCATATGATTCAAGCAAGCCGGTAACGGGAGTTGTGTTCAGCCTGGCGGGACAACCGTTTGAAAGGGTTTTACTGCCGGCAATTAGAACGGAAACCAAATCCAAGAGAAAGATTACGATTTATTCAGTAAAAAGCGTCGATCCAAAGATCATTCGTACCTATGGAGTGGTTCGATACGCCGACACGGTGGAAGCCGCACGGAAGATAACCTATCTTGGTGACAACATCATGGTTGTGCCGGTGGTCTATGTATCAAATGATAATTCAATCTTTATAGGAACCGATGCTGCCCGGCTTGTAAAAGAAACAATCCGTTTCGACAATGATTATCTGCAACAAGCAAAGGTAGCAATATCGTCGGAATAAACCGTAACGATAAACAAAATGCCTTTTCATATTTGACATGTTCTATAATCAAGCAGGTTAACCGTAAACAATATGAATCACTTGCTCTCGACATAGTGACGACGACATCAGATGGTAAGAAACATTTATTGTGACATGTGAATTCGCATTCTGTAAGAATTTGCAGAGGTCCCTTTCCAATCAGAAAACTGTTTCACTATCTCATGTCAGGATTTCTTAACTTTCACCATCGTTCTTCTGCACATCTTTCCGATCGCTACTGATGCCGATAGCTAATGATCAGATTATTTGTTTTCCACGCAACGAAACAGAGGGGGATTTTTTACATTCGTACGTGAATTCTATCCGAACATAAAGTTCCCCAAATTGAATATAATGAATCGGTTCACAATCAGTGAGAGGCAAGACGTGGCAGGAATAAAAGGCTTACCATTTTATTGAAACGGGGGTGATTCAAGTGAAAAAAATAATGATGGCGACATTATTAGTCCTGGCTGTTTCGATTATTTCCTTTCAGGAAACAATTGCCGGAAGTTTGAAGGAAGACTGTGTCAGTTTCAATCCTGATAAGGTTCAAATTAAATTAATAAATAAAAGCTGGAAGATTATCGAGGGTTCCCACTGGATCATGGACTTTGGTTTGAAGTCGAATGAGGCAGCTCAGGCACTCCAGATCATAAAAAAATACGGGTATAATCAAATTTGTTTTGTTGGGCGTCCCAAACCCTCGATGACCTACTTCAGGAAAAAACCGCGAAATACAACAAAGGTGTTTATCGTCAGACATGCCGAGAAGGCGGGTCCGTCCGGTGACCCGCCGCTCACCGCGATCGGCGAGAAGAGGGCCGCAACACTGGCTCGTATACTTGACAAGTCAGGCGTTTCCGTCGTATTTTCAACAAATACAACGAGAACCCGTGAAACTGTCAACAACTACGCCGATCCGAGGCGAATCAGAATTCAACTCTACGGAAGCATCCCCCAGTTGACAAATCTCGTTACATCAACGTATGTCGGTAAAAATATACTGGTGGCGGGACACTCCGATACGGTTCCCGCGACAATACGGGCATTGGGTGTGGGATCAGCCCCTGAGATCGGGAATGAATTCAACAATCTCTTCATTGTGACGCTTGCGCCCGATGGTTCGGCTTCATTGACCTGGCTCAAATATGAAATTCATCATGATCTGTATTAGGAGAAACAATTGCGGAGCTCTGCAAATGAGAAAATATTTGTTTGGTGTACGAGGGAACGGAAAAAGAAATATATGAACGGGAGGGGGTGATATTGAAAATTCAAAACGGTCATTACATAAGTCCATATGTCAACGATTGTGAATCAATGTGAACATAGAAGCAGAAATGGAGGAGGGTATGAAACGTTACCGGATTTTTCAGGTGGTTGTAATTGCATTAGTGGTATTCGGAATGACGCAGGGTGCCTGGGCAGCCCAGAAGCTCTTGATCACCCCTCGCAACGTTGTTGTCAACTATCAGCAGCGTGAAATGCAGGCGCCGGCGGCGATTAAAACGGAACTCAACACACTGCGTCAGCAGATCAAAACCAAAAATTTAAAGTTTCAAGTCGGATATACAGCGGCGATGGATTTCAATCTTGAGCAGTTGGCTGGATTGAGAGCTCCAGTGGAGGCAACACTGACAAAACAGATAACTGCACAGAATATTAGAGCTGCAAGCATTCTGAAGACACTGCCGGCGTTGAAAGTGCTGGCATGTTCTGCCGGGGCTCGCACGTTCGACTGGCGCAAGGCAAATGGAACCACAGGTGTCCGTGATCAGGGCGCCTGCGGTAGTTGTTGGGACTTCGCTACCCATGGGGCTTTCGAGGGCAACTACCGTCTGCGAAATAATAGCACAATCGACAGTTCGGAGCAGGACACGCTCGATTGCAGCGGCGCCGGGACCTGTGGAGGCGGATGGTGGGCCCATCAGTATCTGATCAATAAGGGGAGTGCCACCGAGGCCGGATATCCCTATACGGCGGTAAGGGGTACCTGTAGAAATGTTTCCAGGCCTTACCTGGCTATAACATGGGGTTATGTGGGAAACGACAACTCAGTTCCGAGTGTCTCAGCACTCAAACAGGCACTGTGTCAGCATGGACCGATTGCTGTAGCATTGCGTGCCACACCTCTTTTCAAGGCCTATACCGACGGTGTGTTCGATGAGTTCGCGTCGGGCAAAGTCAACCATGGTGTAACCTTAATCGGCTGGGATGACGACAAGGGCGCCTGGCTCATCAAAAATTCGTGGGGCACCGGCTGGGGCAGCACGTGCGGCTATGGTACCGAGCGAGGCTATATATGGATCAAGTACAACTGTAACAAAGTCGGTTATGCCGCCTCGTGGGTAGAAGCGAAACCCAAGCCCGTTCCCGCTAAAGAAGACTGCATACCCTTTAACCCTACAACGACAAGGGTGAAGAAAGTCGGGAATAACTGGATGATCGTTGACGGCGGTCACCAGATGTTCGCTTTCGGAAGCAAAAAAAGTGAGGCGGATAAGACGCTGGCGATCATCAAATATTACAAGATGAACAAGTCCTGCTTCGTGGGACGACCCGGCCCGTCATTCCAGTATATGCTGGTCGGAAATAGCGCACCCAAAGGAGCAATGAAAGGTGAAGACTGTGTCAAATTCAATCCAAAAACTGCTCAGGTGAAACAGATCAGCGGCAGCTGGAAGATTGTTGACGGCAGTCACTGGATGTTCGATTTCGGCAAGAAAAAGGATGAAGCCTATGCGTCGCTGAAGATCATCAAGAAATACGGCTTTACTTACTCATGCTTCGTGGGCAGACCGAAAGCCAGCTTCAAGTATCTTCGTCAATAGCTAACCCTAAAAAAATGACCCCCCCGGCATCACCGGGGGGGGCGTATTTCGCTTTCCGATTGTTCAATACAAACCTGTACATCCCACTCAAAAAAGAGCATTTGTGTTTTTTATCCTGCTTTCATTTCGTGCTTAGCGGATTTCCACAGTGACCTGATAAGTCTTTTCAGGTGCTTTTCCCTTCTCCCACTCTCTGTAATAGAGCAGTTTGAGTATAGTGGTTCCCGGAGAAACAGCCTTGAAACGGAATATCTGATGTTCAACTCCGCCGATCAATTTTCTTTTTGATTCTTCATATTCAGGCTTTCCCAGAGGTTTGAGCAATTCAGGATTGTTTTCGGCTATCTGCCAGGAATATCCCGTACCGGGAATAGCCTCCAGGCGCAATGTAACAATGTCTCCATGCGAAACCTGCACGTGGGTCCCATTATCTTTTTCGGTAAGTGTCATATTATGAGAAGGGTTGATCATCGGTGACTGTCCGGTCTGATTACATTGTGCACAGCTTGAGAGCACAAGCAAGACAATGATAAATACAGTACTGTAAATTGTTTGTTTCGGGCCTTTCATGTGTACACACCATACAAGTTAAAAAGTCAAAAATCGCTTAGTGCTATTGTTAGGTTAACTTTTTATACGTTGCTTGAAATGTACCATATGTAGCAGGCAAAGTAAATTATTTTACTAAGAGTAAGCCTTTTGAAAAATAGTTGAAATTGTGACGAAAAAGGCATGCAGGAAACTGAAAACGACCAGGGAAAAAATAAACCTGCCCCCGGGCATATACATTGACGTCAAAAAAAGGTGAGTCAGCTGTTAACGTCTCAGTCAGATCGGGATTTTCCGAATCAAAACGCGCCATCCTATTATCAATGATCAATTTTTTCAACCGATCTGATCTACACCTTTACGTGGAGGATAGGCAATCCCAGGTGCTTTCGCCTGGTTTCACCGAAGAATCGGGTTGCCTGCCGTGCCGTAGGTTTTCCCCGGCGTCCCTTGCCGAACTGGTCGATGGGGTGGGACGCTCCCAGGTGGAGGGTATGCTTGCCGTGTTTTTCCCCCAGAAAGTCGGATGCCTCATAGATCTTCTCGATTTTTTCGATCTTTACCGGGCTTTCGAAGAGCGAGTACTGAATATATCGATCTTCCATCAAATCCAGAAGGATAACACCCGTTGCCCGGTAGACCACATTGTGTTCATAGACCGATTCAAAGAGGTTCTTCACCAGACCGGTGAGTTCCATGGGGTAGGCGGAGGGGCGGAAGATCTTTGCCTCGACGCCCGTGATTGAAAAATTGTTTTTTTTGAGGAAGATGGCAATTTTCCGGGGGGCGAGGTAATAGCGCCGGGCCTTGATGCACGCCGACTCGATGTTTCGCAGGAGGTGTGCGAAGAGATACTCCCTGTTTTTCGTGGGGGGTGCAAAGGTCTTCGTCTTGCTGATGGATGTATAGGTACTTTTCTCTTCGGAGACAACGGGATAGATCGATTCACCCCGCAGTTCCATCCAGATTTCTCTGCCCGGTTTGGTGAAATGTTTTTTTATTGTTTCTTCGGGGAGCCGGGCAAACTCCAGGGCGGTTCTCACGTTCAGTTTTGAAAGATAGTTTGATGTGGCATGACCGACACCCCATAGTTTTTCCACGGGAAGCTCTTTCAGATATAGAGGGATATGCCTTCCGGAAATGACGGTCAAACCGTCGGGCTTTTCATACTTGGAGGCAACCTTTGCCAGGACTTTTGTCAGTGAAAGTCCCACGGTTATCCCGATCCCCAGTTCCTGTTTAATTTCCTTCTTGATGGACCGGGCAATGGTTGCGTAGGAAGCACGGTGTTTCCGCCGCAGTCCCGTAATGTCGGCGAATGCTTCGTCGATGGAATATTCTTCCACTTGGGGGGTGAATCGTCTCATAACATTGAACAGCCGCCGGGAAAAGAGACTGTAGGTTTCATAATCGGAAGGGAGAACAATAAGATCCGGACAGCGTTTCTTCGCTTCGTGAAGAGGAACGCCCCGCTTGATTCCCAGCCGCTTGGCGGCGTAGCTGGCGCAGGCGACGATACCCCGTTCTCCTCCTGCAATGAGGGGTTTCCCTCGCAGTTCGGGATGGATCGCCTCTTCACAGGAGGTAAAGAAGGCATCACCATCCACATGAATGATGGCCCGGGGCCAGGAATGAAGCTGGAAAAGTAAGTTGTCCAATGTGTAACTCCTAAACGATGTGGTTACATAAATAAAATCCGAATATCGAAATCCGAAACAAATCCAAATACCAAATGTTCAAAAATAATCTTTTAGGATGTGGAAAATTGATCATTTGGACTTATTTCGAGCTTCGAGCTTCGGATTTCGAATTTTCGTGCCGAAAGGCGACGATATGATCGCTACTAATGATACTTCCTGATCACCGCTGTCACAACTCCCGCAACCCGCAGTTCCGATTGCGGTTTGACCGGCGGATACTGGGGATTGGCAGATTCAAGGACAACGGTGCCCCCCTGTTTTCTGAAATATTTCATTGTCCATTCCCCGTCCACCTCGGCAATGATGACATCCCCGTTTTTGGGTTCCTTTCCTCTGTCTACAATAACCAGGTCTCCCGGCTTTATCCCCTCGCCGATCATGGAATCTCCGCTGACTTTCAAAAGAAAGGAAGATGACCGTCGGCCGATGAGATACTCATCAAGCGAAATAAGATCTCTCAATTCTTCTTCCGCCGGTGAGGGAAATCCCGCCGCAATCTCTCCCACCATGGGGAGAGAAAAGGAAGCACGCGCCGGCTTGAGGAACCCTTTGGTGTCTTTTGTCAGAATGCCGTTTGCCACGAGCTTGTTTATCCAGAAATTGACCACACTCTTGGAGCGGACGCCCAGGAGCTCCACCATTTCCGAGTAGGTGGGCATTCTTCGGTTTTCCCGGAAGAATTCAGCAATTATTTTCTCTACACTCTGTATCGTTCGCTTTTCTTTCATTTGACAATGTCCCGATCTTTCGCTATAGAGTAGTAGAACATTCGTTCTATTGTCAAGGAAAATATTTCTACCGGGGAGACGACGTTGCGGGACGAAGACGCGTTGAAAGGGCAGAGAAAAAAATACGGAAGGTAGGCCGGACGAAGTGAATCTCCCTGCAGCATGCTGCGGAGGATCTTTGAAATGTCAGAAACAGGTTTATTCTATTCCTCCGCTCACCCCGCAGGAGGCTACCGGAAATGCGCTCGCTGTGCATTTTCAATGAATTCGTAGAGTTGTGATATGCAGGGCCAGGATAAAATTGGACCCAACGCGCTTTACATTACCTCGTAATTATACTATATATACGTGGCACACTATGTGACCGCATAGTATTGTCTTACAAAAAAGCTGCAAACCACATCTCGAAACTTACTGATACAGGAGATCTATCTGATAGAAAAATTTATAAAAATTACAGCAACCGGTTTTGGCAGCGGTTTTATGCCGCATGCTCCCGGAACCTCGGGAACGTTGATAGGGGTGCTCGTATATCTTGTTTTTGCGCAGTTCCACTGGTCTCTGTACCTTCTTTCGGTAATTGCTCTTTCCTTCCTTGCGGTATATGTAGCCCAGGAAGCGGAGAAACTTTTCGACAAAAAGGATGCATCACAGATTGTCATTGACGAGATTGTCGGTTTTCAATTCACCATGTTCCTTGTCGCACCGACAGTTGTGCACATAGCGATAGGATTTATTCTCTTCAGACTGTTTGATATTATCAAGCCTTTTCCAATCCGTTTCTGTGAAAGGCGCTTGCCCGGTGGATACGGTGTGGTCGGAGACGATATCATTGCAGGTATTTACGGAAATATCGTCTTGCTGTTGCTGATTACGTTTGTCATATAAGTGGGCCGGATACGGATTCTCATATGAGATTTTGTATCCTGATTGAAAGGTAATGCGAGTTATTAGAAAATGAAAATAAGCATATTGACAATCGGAGATGAATTAACAAAAGGTATGATTCAGGATACAAATTCCTCTTTCATATGCCGCGAAGTGAACTCCGAACGGTGGCAGGTATCGGCCATAATGGCCGTAGGAGATGAACAAGGGGCTATTGAAGAGGGATTGGTCTATCTTACGGCGATTTCCGATGCCGTTGTTGTCACGGGCGGTCTCGGTCCCACTTCAGATGATAAGACAACTGCCTCCATAGCACAGGCGTTCGGGCTTACCTTGTATACCGATGAATCCGTTCTCGCACAGATCAAGGAAAGATTTGAGAGATTCCGTATCAAATGGACCGAGAACAACGCCAAACAGGCCATGTTTCCCGAGGGAGCCGTTGCCATACACAATCCGGTCGGGACAGCATGGGGATTTTCGCTGAAGCGGGATGGTAAGATCATCATTGTCATACCCGGTGTCCCCCTGGAAGTGAAAAGAATATTTCCCGAAAGTGTGATTCCCCTGCTCAGGCAGGAATTTCAGGAACCAGTTCACTTCAGTTCCAAAAAGACGATCAAGCTTTTCGGAATATCCGAAGCTAACGTCGATGACGCGGTTTCTGCTGCGGATGTGAACTTACCCGGAATTGCTATAGGTTTTTATCCTCGATTTCCGGAAAATCATCTGGTAATCACATCACGGGATGATGATGAGGCAACGGCAGCGGAAAAAATTAAAATTGTTGAACAAAAGATAGTCGCACGTCTTGAAAAATATATATTTGGCTATGATGATGAAACACTTGAGGGGGTAGTTGCGTCTCTTCTGACGGAAAAAGGTTTATCGCTCGCGGTTGCCGAGTCCTGCACGGGAGGACTCATTACCGATCGCCTGACGAATGTGCCGGGAAGTTCGGCATTTCTCGATCGGGGCGTCGTAACATACAGTAATACCTCAAAAATCGAAATGCTCGGGGTTCCCGCTGAGACACTGGAACAATACGGTGCAGTCAGTGAGCAAACAGCCGTTTCAATGGCTGATGGAGTGAGAAAGCGGGGAAACACCGATATCGGACTTGCCGTGACCGGAATCGCCGGTCCGACGGGAGGGACGGAAGAAAAACCGGTGGGCACTGTATTTATTGCTGTTTCTGATGGAACGGACTTCGTATGCCGGAAATTTCTCTTTCGCTGGGAGCGCAGGAGGGTGAAGCAAATTTCATCACAATGGGCTCTTGAGATTCTCAGGAGATTTTTAGTGGAGAAATCTTAACAATGACTGATGAAAAAACGAAAAGAGTATTCCTGGCAATCGATCTTCCCGATGATATAAAAGCACAGTTGATTGCTATCCAGGATAAATTGAAGTTTCTCCTTGAAGATGTTCGGTGGACACGACCGGAGGGAATCCATCTGACACTGAAGTTTTTTGGCAATATTGTTGACAAAGACATTGTCCGGATATCGGAAGTCGTTGAGCGGCATACAAAAAATGAGCGGCCGATGGCATTACACGGAGAAAAAGTGGGGGCATTCCCGAATTTTCAGAGACCGAGGGTTCTGTGGCTCGGGCTCAACGGAGATATTGAAAGACTGTCTGTCCTACAAAAAGCAATAGAAAATGATCTGGACCGGTACGGGTATAAAAAAGAAAAGCGCGGGTTCAAACCTCATCTGACATTGGGAAGGGCCAAGTCGTCCAGGGGAATTATCCTCGGCCTTCCCGAGGCGATCAAGAGAGAAGATACATATAAGGCAGGACGATTTGATTCATACGGCCTGACCCTTTTCGAGAGTAAACTGAAACCGGGTGGGGCCGTCTATGCAAAACTTGCATATTTTCCGTTTGGAGGGTAGAAAGAAGCAATCAGCACTCGGATTTGGGGGGGTAAACGGTCGTTTGTCCCATCACGAAACATGGTTGTAAATTACAACGAAAGCCTCCGGAGAGTGTCTGAATCGTAGAAATAAACAATAAGCTGATGGCTGATGGACAACAGCTGCATGCTAAAAAACAGGAGGGTCATGATGGCATCCGATACAGATAAGCAAAAAGCAGTAGATCTGGCAATAACGCAGATCGAACGTCAGTTTGGAAAAGGCTCGATCATGAAACTGGGAGGGGAGGAATATGTTACGAACGTTCCCTCCATATCGACGGGCTCCTATAGTCTCGATATTGCTCTTGGAGTCGGGGGTGTTCCCCGGGGGAGAGTTATAGAAATATTCGGTCCCGAATCGGGTGGCAAGACAACACTGGCTCTTCATATCGTTTCCGAAGCACAGAAGAAAAACGGTCTTGCTGCCTTTATCGATGCCGAACATGCACTGGATATTAAGTATGCCGCAAAGATCGGCGTGAATACCGATGAACTGCTTATTTCACAGCCCGATACGGGGGAACAGGCCCTTGAGATTGCCGAAGTTCTGGTACGAAGCGGGGGGCTGGATGTTCTTGTCATCGATTCCGTTGCAGCCCTCGTTCCGCGATCGGAGCTTGAGGGTGATATGGGAGACGCCCAGATGGGACTTCAGGCACGTCTCATGTCTCAGGCACTTCGAAAGCTTACCGGGAGCATCAGCAAGTCGATGACGACGGTCATCTTCATCAATCAGATCAGGATGAAAATCGGTGTATTCTTCGGAAATCCTGAGACGACAACAGGTGGTAATGCCCTCAAATTTTATTCGTCGATGCGCATGGATATCAGAAAGATAGGGGCCATCAAGCAGGGACAGGATGTTATTGGAAACAGAACCAAGGTAAAAGTAGTAAAAAATAAGGTTGCACCGCCTTTCAGAGATGCAGAGTTTGATATTATTTTCGGCGAAGGAATTTCAAAAGAAAATGACGTAATCGATCTTGCTTCCAATGCTGGAATTATAGAAAAAAGTGGCGCGTGGTATTCATACGGAGGTGAAAGATTGGGGCAGGGACGAGAAAATACGAGAACCTTTCTCAAGGAAAATTCAGCACTCTTTCTGCAGATAGAAGACGAGTTGCGTGAGAAATTCGGTTTGAAAAAGGAGATCAAACGCGAGGAAGGCTGATGGGAGATGACACACTATTTGACATGGCACAAAAAAAGGCCTTCCGTCTCCTTACGGTGCGACCGAGAAGCATCAAGGAATTGCGATCGAAACTCAAAGAGAAAGGATTTGATGAATTTATCGTCGATAATGTTATTGAGAGACTTTTAGAACTCAAATATCTGGATGACGGAGCTTTTGCAAAGGAATGGGCCAGGAGCCTTGCCGTCAACAGACTGTGGGGAGATAAAAGGATTAAAATAAGTCTTCGAGAAAAGGGGATTATTGGTGAGCTTGCCGATCAGTCTATTGCTTATGCGCGGGAAGAAATTCAAGAACGGGAAGCCGTCAAAAAAATTATAGAAAAAAAATATGGTAAAAACAGTGTATCTGATATAAATTTAGAAATTGATTCATCAAAAGCAAAAAGGCGATTAATTCAGAACCTTATGGGGAGAGGGTTCCCCCCAGGCCTGATATTTGACGTGCTGGGAAAATCAAAGGAGGATTATGCTGATGACAGGGAGTGAAATCAGGAAAAAATTTCTAAAATATTTTGAGGAACATGGCCACGCCATCATTGCAAGTTCAGGACTTGTACCCAAGGATGATCCAACACTTCTCTTTACCAATTCGGGTATGGTTCAATTCAAAAATCTCTTCCTCGGTTTGGAAGATCGGGGTTATAGCAGGGCCGCATCTTCTCAGAAATGTGTCCGGGCAGGAGGAAAACATAACGATTTAGAGAATGTGGGGTTTACTGCCCGTCATCATACCTTTTTTGAAATGCTTGGCAATTTTTCATTCGGCGACTATTTTAAGGATGAGGCCATAGCCTGGGGATGGGAATTTCTCGTCGATGTGATGGGACTTCCGAAAGATAAACTGTGGATTACCATTTATAAAGATGACGATGAGGCCTTTGAAATCTGGAATAAGAAAATGGGGGTACCGGCGGACAGAATCGTTCGGATGGGTGAAAAGGACAACTTCTGGATGATGGGAGAAACCGGTCCGTGCGGTCCCTGTTCGGAAATTCTCTATGATCAGGGTCCGGAGGTCGGGTGTGGACGACCGGAGTGCAATGTTGAGTGTGAGTGTGACCGTCACCTGGAACTCTGGAATCTCGTGTTTACCCAGTTCGATCGTGAGGCATCGGGCACATTGACCCCTCTGCCGAATCCGAATATCGATACGGGAATGGGGCTTGAACGACTCGCAGCGGTCATGCAGGGTGTTCAGAGCAACTATGACTGCGATCTCTTTACTGATATTTTAAGAAAAATTGAGGAACTGACAGGAAAAAAATATAAGGATGACGAAGAAGCGGATATCTCTATGCGAGCCATTGCCGATCATAGCAGGGCTGTTACCTTTCTCATCAGTGACGGTGTTCTTCCCAGTAACGAGGGAAGGGGGTACGTGCTCAGAAGGATCCTGAGACGGGCCGCCCGTCACGGAAAACTTCTCGGTATGGATAAACCATTTTTGACGGATATCGTTCCCGTTGTGATCGAGGTCATGAAAGACGCCTATTCCGATCTTCTTGACAAGGAATCGTATGTAAAGAAAGTGGTCATCAATGAAGAACAGCGGTTTATGGAAACTCTCGATGCCGGTCTGAAAATATTGAATGATGAAGTGAAAACCCTCAAGGCAAAAGGGGAAACGGTAATTCCCGGTGAGGTGGTTTTCAAACTCTATGACACCTTTGGTTTTCCAACGGATCTGACGGCAGACGCCGTTAGAACCTATGATATGTCAGTCGACATGGAAGGGTTCGAAAAGGCCATGGAGGTGCAGCGAGAGAAGGCACGTGAATCGTGGAAGGGAAGTGGTGAGGAAGAGATCTCAGATGTATACCTGAGACTGTCAACAAAAGGTATTTCAAATGATTTCGTCGGCTATGAAGGTGTGACGGAAGCAATTTCGCACATAACGGCCATCCTGAAGAATGATGAAGAGGTTGACAGTCTGTCGGAAGGCGAGAACGGAGAGATATTCGTTGAACAGACACCATTCTATGGTGAGGTCGGAGGTCAGATCGGAGATGCGGGCGTGATCGAAACAGGCTCGGCAGTCTTTGATGTCTGGGATACGCAGAAACCACTGGATGACTTATTTACCCATATCGGAAAGCTCAAAACAGGCACACTTTCAGTTGGAGATACGGTGGTGCTTAAGGTTGATGAAGCGGCGAGAAGAGCCACCGAAGCGCATCATTCGGGCACTCATGTCCTTCAGGCAGCCCTGAAAGAAATATTGGGTGATCATGTGAAGCAATCCGGTTCTCTTGTTAATCCGGAAAGGCTTCGCTTCGACTTTACTCACTTTTCCAAGATTGAAGATGAGGAACTGGAAAGGGTAGAAACAATCGCTAATGATTATATCAGGCAAAATCTGGCTGTCACGACGACGGTACTTCCCAAAGAAGAGGCCATGAAAACGGGAGCGACAGCCGTCTTCGATGAGAAATATGGCGACGATGTCAGGCTTGTTAAAATGGGCGAATTCAGTGCGGAATTATGCGGCGGTACTCATGTGCTGAGGACAGGCGATATCGGGCTTTTAAAGGTTATCCACGAATCTTCTGTCGCGGCCGGTGTCAGGAGAATTGAAGGGGTAACGGGTATGGCGGCCCTCAAATATCTTCAGAGTATTGAGAAGGAACTGAAAAAAACGGCATCACTCCTGCGGGCCAATCCGATGGAACTCTCGGAGAGAGTAGAAAAACTCCTCCAGAACCAGAGAGAGCTGGAAAAGGAGATTGAAGCTCTGAAGGGAAAACTGGCATCCCGAGACTCAGCAGATCTCCTGGACAAGGTAAGGGAGATTGGAGGTGTTAAGACCCTGGCGACCATCGTCGATGCGCCCGATGTGAAAAGCTTGCGAGACTTCGGAGATAAGGTAAGAGACAAGTTAAAATCCGGTATTATCCTTCTCGGGAGCAAAGTTGAGGGTAAGGCCATGCTCCTCTGCATGGTCACCAAGGATCTGACGAGTAAATATAATGCCGGGAACATCGTCAAGGAAGTGGCACCGGTTGTCGGTGGAAAAGGCGGTGGCCGTTCCGATATGGCACAGGCGGGAGGTCCGAATCCCGAAAAACTGGAAGAAGCCCTTCAGAAGCTGGAGGAAATTATCGCTTAAACTGCTCAGCTCACAATGTGCGCTGTTTAAGATCGCTGTATCGTGGGTCGAGATCGAGGCGGTAAAAAGGTCTGATACGCCCCGAATCTTCCTTCTTAATAACCATCTCTTTGATGACATACCCTGCAGCAAGATAATGCATAAAAAGAGCCCGGCACTGATCTCTCAGGTCCTGGGCTTTTTTTCTGTCAGCCTTCAACAGTTTATCCTGCGCATAGGGTATCTCAATAAAAAGGGGTGTTTCCGTAGCTTCGAAAATCAGTTTTTGCCCGTGACGTTCTAAACCCTCTTCATCGATGAAAATCTCATTCAATGTGTTTTCAGGGGTCATAATCGACAGATCGTGAACTGGATAATTGTGACGTTCCATCCTGTCCCTGACCCGATTTGTATTGATGAACCAGTCCACAATGAACCTGTCAGTCGAAATGCCTCGGTTCAATTCATCGTTGGTAAAGACGGCACTGTAATAACTGAAACCGATTTCCTGAATCAGAGCACCCATTTTGTGGAGATACAGATACCCGTTCCGTGATACAAGGGGATCATATGTCCATCGGATGCGGGGAATGTTTCGTTCTTTGGCGGATGCGTAAATCGCGTCGAGAATCGCTTCACCAATATTTTTATCCTGATAAAGCCGATCAACACCCATTCTGGCGGCATACCAGAATGGTCCTTGTTCGTCGAAATCTGCAAAACATGCTAGAAAACCGATAGGCTGATTGCCGGCATACCAGGAATCCTGTTTGGCCATCTGTTCCCTTTCTGCTTTTGAAAAAATACCTTCATCAAAAACGGTTAAGACCAGACCGTTTGTCAGGTAAGCAAGTTCAAAATAGAGCATCGGAGCGTTCACTTCCCGGTATCCCTCTTTATTCCACACACGCTTTTCGAGTTCCACCACATCGTTCAGGACTGATTGCCTGAGATATGTTTCGATTCGTACTTTAGTTTTTGAGACCATTGTTACACCTCAAAATAATGGTTGTTAATGATCACAATCCAACATTGTGAAACAGGTATTACCCATACAAAGGTTATCGGCAGGCTGTCCCTTGCATACATTCATCTTCGGACTTATAAACCACACCGGATGGGTAAAGAGGAACATTACTGATTCTCCGATTTATATTACGGTATATTACGTTCTTTTTATAGAGAATTAAAGAAAAACTATTTCAGTAAGAAAAAGCAGGATCAATATCGGACCGCACACTCACCCGCTTCTGTTTAAGGTTTGAATCTTTCAATTTTAAATTTTTTTCAGCTGATTGATTTTGCCCTATCGGTGAGAAACGTAACTCCGGGATCTGAAGCAGTTGCTGCTGTGAAGGCATCAGTCAGTTGAAGGTTATGGTTTCATGAAACTATTTCCAATATCACTTATTTCAGAAACAAACTTTGATAATTTGCATTCCGTAGAAGTTGATAAAAGTCAAAGCCAAGGTCGTCAAAAGAATTGGTGTCAAATTTACACAGGTTGGATTTGATGAATTCTTTTTCCGACTCAGGTGTATTTTGCAACCTCACATGAAAATTATAACTGTCGACGAAATTTAGAGAGGCAAAAAATCCTACGGCATCTGCTATCTTTTTTAGTCTTCTGTCCGCAGAATCAAGGTACCTCTGTGACACATATCCTGAATTCTTCAGCGCTTCGTTAAGATAGGGCAAGAGTGGCTTTTCCTTGATCTCAAGAGTTGTCTCATCTCTGAGCCAGCTAATAACCCCGATTTTTTTCGGAGCAACATCTTGAAACTGTTCAGTTAGTTTTGTGTGACGTTCCTTGATGACGGGTTGATTCCGATTTTTTACATGGACGAGAATAAGCCGGGGATTTACCAGAAAATCCCCAACCGATGTAAACTCCATGTTGTCTGCGTAATTACCAGCGCATAGAAGAGCAAGTTCGTTGAGACGGGCAAAAGTCAACCAATAGAGCTCCTCGCACATGGGGTCAATCTTTTCGAGTTCATTTGTTTTCTCTTCAAGAAAACATTCGTTAAGTCTTACAATAGAAGCGTTTTTTTCAAGAGATCTGTTGTAGTCTTCTAGTGATTTTGTGTTGAATTGAAAGTAATCTTTCGCGGTGCTCTCTGACATTGTGTAAATCCTCTTATATGATTTTGTCCTTTGACTCGTTCCGCAGGGGTTGAAATTGTATTGAAAACACGGAATTGATCATGGTTTTGATCAATGAGAAAGAACGCTGTGTCGATTTCAGCCATGAAACTATCCCGGTTTCAAAGTTGCTGCTTCATATGCCAGCATTCAAATATTGTCAATATAAAAATCCACATCGATCGTTTATCCCATGCAGCAAGTTAATTAGTTAACGGGTTAGAATAAATGAATATATATCTATGAATGCTATTGCCTTGCTCTGGATAACACTGTTGACAAAACAGAAGTATTTTAGTAGTGTTAAACTTAACATAAGGTGTTGAAAGTAAAATGATAGCCTTTCTTTTCACAATGGATTCAAGGAATCCCTTTTCTTTCAGGTAATATGCTTCTTGTTCTGCAGGACATATGACTTCTTCTTTTCGTGCACGCCGTCAGCGCCTTTTTCAACACCGTGTCAGGTTGTACATATACGGTCACAAAGGAATTAGTTTGAAAAGTCTGCTCTGATGAAATGTACGCAGGGTGATCATTTTAAGCTTACCCACGATGTAATACCGGATGTGAGTTTTTGGTGTTGGGTATTGGCATAAAAATGTATCCGATCCTTCGTTGAAGGTGGAGACAAAAACGAGAAATGCACATCTAACCTAATCAGGAAAGGAGGGTACCTATGGATAAAATTCTTAGAATTAATATGGGAGCAGAGGGAGGTCCTGCAGTAACCGAAGAGCCGTGGGGAAAGTATGAGGGCCTGGGGGGCAGGGCGTTGACGTCTGCCATCGTTTCCGGAGAAGTTCCCCCACTGTGCCATCCGTTGGGTGAGGATAATAAACTTATTATTGCACCCGGTCTTCTGAGCGGTACAGCGGCGGCTATGTCAGGGAGAATTTCCGTCGGATGCAAGAGTCCTCTTACCGGTACCATTAAAGAATCAAACTCAGGTGGACAACCTTCACAGGTTCTTGCACGGTTAGGGTATGGAGCAATCGTACTTGAAGGGAAGCCCAAGGATGATAACCTCTACAAAATATTCATCAATAAGGACGGGGTAACCATATCTTCCGATAACAGCCTCAGAATGCTCGGCAATTATGATCTTGTTGATAAAATGAAGGAAGAATACGGCGACAAGATTTGCTGCATTTCAATCGGCCCCGCGGGTGAAATGAAGATGGCTGCCGCCTCGGTGGCTTTTACAGACATGGAGATGCGACCCACACGTCACGCAGGAAGAGGCGGTGTCGGTGCGGTCATGGGTTCCAAAGGTGTAAAAGTCATTGTCCTTGACGACACCGGGATGAAAATGCGTCCTCCGAAGGACCCTGAAAAGTTCAGAGAAGCAAACAAGGAATTTGTGAGTGGTTTAAAAAAACATCCTGTCACCGGCGAAGCACTTCCTGCATATGGAACAAATGTCTTAACCAATGTGATAAATGAAGCAGGTGCGTATCCAACGAAAAACTTCATGTGGGGGCGTTTTGACAACTGTTCGGCAATCAGCGGGGAGACGGAAGCCGAAACAGAAACAGCACGCGGAGGAAGTGCGACTCATGGGTGTCACCGCGGATGTGTTATTCAATGTTCCGGTATCTATATGAACAAGGATGGTCACTATCTTACCAAGCAGCCTGAGTATGAGACAGTGTGGGCTCATGGAGGGAATTGCGGGATAGATGATCTTGATGCCATTGCCATGCTTGATCGGCTGGATGATGATTATGGCCTGGATACGATTGAAATGGGAGCCACAGTAGCGGTGGCCATGGAGGCAGGATTGGCAGCGTTTGGTGATGCCGATGCTGCCATCAATTTGGTACATGAAGTGGGTAAGGGAACGCCACTGGGTCGTATTCTCGGAAATGGAGCTGCTGTAACCGGTAAGGTATTCGGTGTGGAAAGGGTTCCTGTCGTGAAAGGTCAGGCCATGCCTGCCTATGATCCACGAGGAATCCAGGGTATTGGAGTGACATATGCCACCAGCACAATGGGTGCCGATCATACTGCCGGTTATGCCGTCGCAACCAACATTCTAAAGGTAGGAGGCTACGTCGATCCGTTGAAGCCCGAGGGTCAGATCGAGCTTTCAAGAAACCTCCAGATTGCTACTGCCGCGGTTGATTCCACCGGGATGTGTCTCTTTATTGCGTTTGCGGTTCTTGACCAGCCTGAAACGTTCCAGGCACTCATCGATATGATCAACGCCTTTTACGGTTTGAGCATGACAGCAGATGATGTGGCGGAACTGGGTAAAAAAGTATTGAAGATGGAGCGAGACTTTAATACGAGAGCCGGTTTTACAGCCATACACGATCGTCTGCCCGATTATTTTATGAAGGAATCCCTGCCACCTCACAACGTCACATTCCAGGTGAAAGACGAAGAACTGGATCAGTTGTATAACTGGTAAGAAATTAATTGTCTCTCATACCATCAGCGGGGGGATCCCGGCGGGTCTCCCCGCTTTAATGAAGTGAGAAAAATCTGTTGAACCCAGATGAGAACGATGTTCAGGCGGTAAAAATGGCGAGCAATCTTAGTTTAACTGTAGAAACCCGTACAATTCCGATTTTTTTTCGGCTCCTTCAAAGTGGATTCGAAGTGGAGACAGAGGTCGGCTGCAGCGTAAGGACCCTTCTATCTGAGACCCTTGGTCTGGAAACAAACTATATTGAAGAAAGAATACAAACCGTATTTCTTGATGGTGAGGCGGTTGATGATATAGGAACTGCCGTTGTTCGGGATGGATCGGTCCTGGCACTTTCAGCCGCCATGCCCGGCTTAATCGGTGCTGTCCTGCGCAAGGGAAGTTACTATGCTGCAATGCGTCGCGAGATATCGCATAAAAAAGAGATCGAATCGACATCTTCACGGAAGGGCAGGGTTGTTGTTAAGCTTTTCAATCTTCTGAATCGAGAATTGGGACAATTATTTCTTGAGAGAGGTATCTGGGTGCCTGATGACGATTTCAGAGATATACTGGAGAAACATTCTGATAGTTTCGTCAATGAACTCAAGCTGATAGAGATTGACGGAAAAGGCTGCAATCTCGATCAATTGACCATTGTAAAATGGGATTCAGGACGAGTATTTTTAAGGATAAGGGGCGGCTGATCACATACCCTGACAGGAAGCGAAACAACCATTGTCGTGACAATCGAGCCATCATAATTATCCGCCGGCAACAGGCGGAAAAACACCAAGGCGATCTCCATCATTCAGCGTTTCATCACCTGTTGCATGAATGCCGTTGAGAAATATCAGCTTCACGGATTTCAGCGGAACCTTCAGATATTCCAGGAGTTGAATAATAGTGGTTTCCTTCTCGATTTCTAACATTCTGGGGGCGTGACGGCCGGAATCATACGGCAAATACCGTGCAAGGGAAGCATATAATTTCACTTCGACTTTCATAGTGGTCTATCCGGCATTATTTAATGCGTAAAAATCTTATTTTACGCTTCGTAGCATTATAACCTTTATTGTATGTTTTTCACAAATGATTAAGAGATTGTCATCGTGCCAGTCATAGTGAAAACGATACTATTCATGGAGAAACAGAAATGAACCGGAAACCGGGAGACGATTTGCTGAAAATGATTCGAGAAAAATCAATGACGATTTCAGATCCGGCAGGCCGTGAAATACGGTGTCTCCGAGACGATGACGCATTTGAAATCGCTGAAGCATGTATCGTGAGTGTCCGTCGTGTTTATGCGGAGGCGCTGAGATTGGACATTTGCCCCCAACGATATGTCCGCAATCGAAACGTCATATCATCGGCGGAACAGCTCAAGCTGGCGGAGTCAAAAGTTGCCGTTGTCGGTGCGGGAGGACTGGGCGGTCATGTCATTTTTCTTCTGGCACGGCTCGGTATCGGGCGCCTTGTGGTTGTCGATCACGATGTCTTTGAAGAAACGAACCTCAATCGGCAGGCATTGTGCGACGTCAATACGATTGGTATATATAAGTCGAGTGTGGCGGTTGACAGGGTGGCTGAGATTAACCCCGGGGTGGAAGTGATTGCCGTTCATGCAAAAATTAATTCTTCCAATGTCTGCGAAATCTTATGTGATTCTCATGTGGTCGTCGATGCGTTGGATACTATACCGGATCGATTTATCCTTGAAGCGGGGGCCAAAGGTATGGAAATTCCGATCGTACATGGGGCACTGGCCGGCTTTGAAGGACGGGTGATGACCATTTACCCCGGTGATTCCGGCCTGGAACTACTTTATGGTGATGGAGATGCACCGTTTAATGCGGTAGAAACTCCTGAAGCCGTTCTCGGCGTTCCTGCCGTAACACCATCAATCATAGCTTCCTTCCAGGTTATGGAAGTTATCAAAATACTTCTCGATCGGGGCAGGGTTCTGAGAAATATGATGATCCATATCGATCTGGAAGCGGGGAGGTTGGAAGAGTTTTTCTTTCACTGAGGGGGTCAGGTCTTGCTTTTTGCCACCATGCACCCTGGATAAAATATTGCTGATCCCCCTTTTCTAGAACTTTGTCGGCCAGTTGGCAAGCAGGTGTCTACTTATCCCCCCGTTTTCCGAATTTCGGATCAGATTGATAACGTCAATGAGGTAATCCCGTGTTTCTCTCGGATCGATGATGTCCTGTATATAAAACTCTTCAGCCAGGGGATACGGATTACCCTCTCTGACCATTTTGTCTATCAGCTCTTTTCGTTCGTCTTCCGGCAGGGCACCATACGCGACGTCTGCGGCGATTTCGGGTTCGAGAAAGCCGATTTCCCCGGTCGGCCAGGCCACGATAAAATCAGGCCCTGCGGTGGGGCCGCACATGTTATACATTGCCTGACCATATGTCTTCCGTATAATAATCGAAATTCTTGGAACCGTGGCCTGAGCAAGGGCTTCCAGGGCGACTGTCACCTTTGCTCCGACTTTTCGGTGTTCCGCCTCTTTCCCCGTTACAAACCCCGGTGTATCGTGCAGGAATATAAGAGGTATGTTAAATGAATCGCAGAGACAGATGAAGCCGGTCATCTTTTCGAGGGCCTCAATTCCCATGGCGCCGCCGTTGACCATGGGCTGGTTCGCAATAAATCCGACCGTGCTTCCATCAATCCTTGCGAGACAGGTAATGATCGTTCTCCCAAACAGGGGTTTCAGATCGAAAATTATTCCGCCATCGACGATCGTTCTGATGATTCGGTACATGTCATAGGAACGTGTTCTCTTTTCCGGCAGAATGGTGAGGATTCTGTCCATGTCCTTTCCCGATCCTTTTGGAACGGGCAGGATCGGAGGCAATTCGCGGTTATTCGACGGCATATAATCAAGAAATTCCTTGATGATTCGAAAACAATCTTCCTCGTCTTCTGCAACCTGATCGGTCATGCCTGAGACCTCGGCATGGACCCTCCAGCCCCCCATGTCCTCGTCGGTGTATGTTGCGGCAATCGCCTTATGGAGGGCTCGAACTCCCGATACCGACAGTGTACTGCCCTTGACCTGAACGACAAAATCCGAGAGGCACGCCTGCCACATGGGGACACCGTTGCACTGACCCATGATTGCCATAATCCATGGTGTGGTTCGTATATTACTGTACTGGGGGAAAATGGATGTTTTAT